>NZ_JBNATX010000003.1:0-92618 GCF_049701115.1 Caldanaerobacter sp.
GCCAATGATATATTAACACAGTATTTTCATATTGTCAAGCCCCGTTCAAAGGCAGATAAAAGGATCTTTCTGAACCTCACTCACAAATACCTCTATTTCGTATCCTTGTTTTTGAGTTTCATCAATCAAATACTCGGCAATAAACCTAACGGCTATGTTTTCTGTGGCAAAATGCCCTGCATCAATCAAAGCCAAACCGAGGTGCTGGGCTTCTACTGCATCGTGATAACCTATATCGGCAGTTATTAAGACGTCTGCTCCTCTCACAACAGCCTTATGAATCAGGCTTGCACCACTTCCACCACATACAGCAACTTTCCTTACCTTTTTCCCTAGGTCTCCCACTACTTTAAGAAACGGAGTCTTAAGTTTTGTTTTTACCTTCAAAGCCAAATCCTTTAAAGTAGTCTCCTCAATAATCCCTATTCTCCCTAGCCCATACTCCTCCCGCAGATTCTCCATAGTATAGACATCATAAGCAACTTCCTCATACGGATGAACATTTAGCATAGCATTTATTACCTTGTCTAAGTATTTCTGCGGAACAACCGTTTCCAGTCTTATCTCTTCAACTCTCTTTAATTCTCCTATTTCCCCGATAAACGGGTTAGAACCTTCCAGAGGTTTAAAGGTTCCCGTACCTTCCACCTGAAAAGTAGAATCACTGTAATTCCCTATAAATCCTGCCCCTGCGCTGCACATAGCATTTCTAACTACATCCTCATAGCCTTTAGGCACATACACAACGATTTTTCTATAAGCTTCTACGTATGTAACATCCAAAATTTCTCTCTCATAAACTCCCAACACGTTACACAATATGTCATTCATACCATTAGGCGCTATATCAAAAGAAGTATGAGCTGCATAAAGAGAAATATCGTGTTTAATGAGTCTCATAACAAGCTTACCCGTTGGTGTGTCGGATTTTACAGATTTTATAGATCTAAAAATCAAGGGATGGTGAGTGACAATCATATCTACTTTCTTTTCTATCGCTTCTTCTACTACCTCCTGAGTAGCATCAAGCGCTACCAATACTTTAGAAACATAATGCTCGGGGTCGCCTACAATCAAGCCTACATTGTCCCAATCTTGAGCAAATTTTTTTGGCGCAAGCCTATCCATCATTGAGACTATTGTCTGGCATTTTACCGCCATAGCCCAACACCTCAAGCTTTTTTATTTTTTCCTCTAAATCCTTTCTTTTAACATCTTCCGTTGGAAGTTTGTTCAAAATATTTTGTATCTTCTTTATTTTGTAAATTAAGTACTCTTTGAGAAGAGGATGACTATTTTCTACAAGTTTGGGTCCTATCTCATAATATACCTCATCTTTAATCTCCTGTCTACCATGTTCTGCTACTATAATTTCGTAAAACTTGTCTCTCTCTTTTACTAAGTCTTCTTCACAGATTTTATACCCTTCATAGAGTAAATATCTTCTCAATTTATCAGCGTCTTTCATAGGCTGAAAGATAAACCTTTTTATAGTCTTAGCTATCTCTTTTCCTTCTTCAAGAATCTTTATTATCAAAAGCCCCCCCATCCCAGCAATGATCGCGACTTCTACCTCATAAGCTTTCAAAACCTTTAATCCATCCCCTAATCTGGTATCTATATTTTCTTTTAAACCCTCTTTTTCTATGTTCTCTATTGCCCTTTTAAGAGAACCCCAATTTAAATCGGTTGCTATCACCCGCTCTACAATTCCATTCTTAACCAGATAGATAGGTATAAAACCATGGTCAGTACCAATATCCGCTAACCTTACTCCTTTTGGAACATATTTTACAATAGTTTTCAATCGCTTTGTAAGCCTCATAAAATCCCCCAAAATAAAAAAATAAAAAGCATTTGACAACCCCAAATGCTTTTTAATCAAAGATGGTGGGCCTTCAGGGATTCGAACCCCGGACCAATCGGTTATGAGCCGACCGCTCTGCCAGCTGAGCTAAAGGCCCAAAAAGTGGCTCCTCAGGTAGGATTCGAACCTACAACCTGCCGGTTAACAGCCGGCTGCTCTACCCTTGAGCTACTGAGGAATACGCTAATATTAATTATAATGATTTTTGAGAGATTGTCAAGAAGCCATTAATTAATCAAGAAAATCTTTTAATTTCTTAGACCTTGAAGGATGTCTCAATTTCCTCAAAGCCTTCGCTTCAATTTGCCTTATTCTTTCTCTCGTTACATTAAATTCCTTGCCGACTTCTTCAAGGGTTCTGGCTCGTCCATCATCAAGACCAAATCTCAGCCTTAAAACCTTCTCTTCCCTTGGGGTCAGCGTATCTAAAACATCCATGAGCTGTTCTTTTAGCATGGTATAAGCAGCAGCTTCTGCGGGAGCTGGCGCATCCTCATCGGGTATAAAATCTCCCAAGTGACTATCTTCTTCTTCCCCTATAGGAGTCTCTAATGAAACTGGTTCTTGAGCTATTTTAAGAATTTCTCTTACCTTTTCTTCAGGCATCCCCATTTCTTTTGCCAGCTCTTCAGGCGTAGGTTCACGCCCTAACTCTTGAAGTAGCTGTCTCTGCACCCTTATGAGTTTGTTTATGGTTTCTACCATGTGCACAGGGATTCTTATCGTCCTAGCTTGATCGGCTATGGCTCTCGTTATAGCTTGCCTGATCCACCAAGTTGCATAAGTGCTGAATTTGTAGCCTTTCCTGTAGTCGAATTTTTCCACGGCTTTCAAAAGCCCAAGATTACCTTCCTGGATAAGATCTAAAAACAGCATCCCACGTCCCACATATCTTTTTGCTATACTTACCACAAGTCTTAAATTAGCCTCTATGAGGCGTTTCTTTGCTTCTTCATCTCCCTGCTCTATCCTTTTTGCCAGTTCTATTTCCTCTTCCGGGGTGAGTAGAGGTATTTTCCCAATTTCCTTCAAGTACATTCTTACAGGATCATCTATGCTGACACCCTCAGGAAGAGAAAGGTCATCCAAATTAAGGTCTTCTTCAGATATTTCTTCCTGACGAGGTTCATCTCCTACTATCTCTATCCCCATATCCTCAAAAGTATCATATACTTTTTCTATCTGGTCGGGATTCAAATCTATATCCTCAAGGGAATCCATTATTTCGTTGTAAGTCAACATTCCAGTTTTTCTTCCTTTATTTATGAGCTCATTAATGGCTTCTCTTGCTAATTCCTCATGGTTACTCATAAACATCCCCTCCCTATGGGTTCCTCTCTTTCTGTCCATCTTTTATCTTAAGCATCTCCTTTTCACAATTTTGAAGTTCAAGAAGCAATTCTCTTTCTCTTTCTATATCTCCCAGAAGATGAGCATTCAGTATTTCTTTTCTTATTTCTTCTCTTTTTCGTTCAAGATTGTTTAACAAAATTTTCTGAAGGATATCCTCCAGCATCTTAGAAATATCTTCCGCTTCAAAAAGAGCTTTAGCTATATCATTAAAATCTGAAAGCAACCCATCTTCTTCCTGAATAAGATATATTATATCTTTTATTTGAACTTGTTTTCCTCCTTCTAAATTTGACGTTATTTCCTTAAAAATAGTTCTCAATTTTTCTTCCTGAAACATTTCCGGCTTTATAACATCTTTTATCCTATGATATATCTCATTGTCGTGTAGTATTAAAGCAATTAAGTACTTTTCTGGTGATATTTTACTGCTACTGTATATATTATGCCTTATATTGCCAGTCCTATACATAAATTTTTGCTTTTTTTCAACTTCTATCTTGACAAATCGGTCAACCTCTGCTCTAATAGCATTTTCAGGTATTTGAACAGTTTTAGCCACAGTGCTAATGTAAATTTCTCTCTTTACCTCATCAGAAATTTTTGCTATTTCGGTTGCAATTTTTTTAACATATATTATTCTATCTTCAACTTTTTCAAAGTCAAGACCTTTTTTGAAAATTTTCGACTTAAATTCTATTAAACTTTCAGCATTTTCAACAAGCCTTATAAAAGCTTCGCTTCCTTCTTTTTTAACAAATTCGTCTGGGTCTTTCCCTTCAGGTATGCTCAGCACTTTTATATTTATATTCAATTTTTCTAAAATGTCAAGCCCTCTCAAAGTAGCATTAATCCCGGCCTCATCGGCGTCATAAGCAATTACAACATTTTTCTTATACCTTTTTATAAGTCTTGCCTGTTCTTCGGTCAAAGCAGTCCCTAAAGAAGCAACAGCACAATCAATGCCTGCCTGATGAAGAGAGATTGCATCCATATATCCTTCTACTATTATAAATTTATCCTCCCGAGTTTTCTTAGCAAAATTTAGGGCAAAAAGCGTTTTCCCTTTTTTGAAAACCTCTGTCTCAGGCGTATTTAGGTATTTAGGCAAAGAATCATCAAGTGCTCGCCCACCAAAGCCTATGATATTACCCCTTGCATCGATAATCGGAAACATTACTCTATTTTTGAATCTATCATGGTATTTACCACTTTTATAAACCACAAGCCCTGCTTTGCTTAAAAAATTTTCTTTATATCCTTTTCCTTTTAGGAAATTAAGAAGGTCATCATTTAAAGAGGCATAGCCTATTCCAAATTTTTTTATTGTAGTACTTTTAAGTCCTCTCTCCTTTAAATATTCTAAAGCCCTGACTCCTTCTTCCGAAAAGAGTTGACGATGAAAAAACAAAGCAGCTATCTTATTTACTCTATATATTTCTTCAATTATTCTTTTTTTCCTCGTTTCTTCTTCACTCAAATCCACTTCTTCTAAAGGAATGCCTGCTCTCTCAGCCAAAAATTCAATAGCTTCTTTAAAGCTTAAATTTTCGATATTCATTATAAAAGTCACTACATTCCCACTTGCATTACAACCAAAACAATGGTATACTTGTTTGGTAGGACTTACCATAAAAGAGGGTGTTTTTTCTCTGTGAAATGGACAAAGTCCCTTGAATTCTTTCCCTGCTCTTTTAAGGTCCACATATTCAGAAATCACATCTACAATGTCATTAGCCTCTATCACCTTCTCAATAGACTCTCTCGTATAAGCCATTAATATCACCTAATTATTCTATTCGACAGAAACTGTTAAATTCCTCTTTTTATGACGTCCAATATATATTCGACAAAAAATTAAAAAATCCTTCTTCTATAAGTCAAAAATATTTTGCTCAAACCAAGGACTGGGTAAAAAGATCTCCTTATATTTCAAAAGGGCATATTTATCTGTCATCCCTGCAATGTAGTCAGCCACAGCCCTCTCCCTTCCATAAATTTCGGCAAGTCTTATAAACTCTTTAGGCATTTTATCTACATTGTCATAAAAATAATAAAAGAGCTGCTCGACGACCCTTTTTGCCTTTTCTTCGTCTTTTTTAGCTTTTGAACCAATATATACCTTCTCAAAAAGGAAAGCCCTTAACTGATATGTAGCTTCATATATTTCCCTACTCATAGAAATCTCAGGCTTCCCTATACTGTTGTAAATCACATCTTTTACCATAGTATCTATTCTCTTCCCGTGTTTATCACCCAAAATAGCTATCAAATCTTTGGGCAAGTCCTCGGGTTTTAGCACTCTGCCTCTTATAGCATCATCTATATCGTGATTTATATAAGCTATCTTGTCGGAAATCTGCACTACTTGTCCCTCTAAAGTAGCAGGCTTTCCACCTGTAGAATGGTTTAATATCCCATCCTTCACTTCCCAGGTGAGATTAAGCCCCTTACCATCATTTTCTAAAACCTCCACTACCCTTATACTTTGCTCGCTGTGTCTGAACCCATTTTTTAGTAGTTTATTTAAAACTTCTTCACCGGAATGCCCAAAAGGGGTATGCCCTAAATCATGTCCTAAGGCAATCGCTTCAGTTAAGTCTTCATTCAGCCTTAAAGCCCTTGCTATTGTACGGGCAATTTGTGCTACTTCCAACGTGTGGGTAAGCCTTGTCCTGTAGTGGTCTCCTTCTGGAGAAATAAAAACCTGAGTCTTATGGCTTAACCTCCTAAAAGCTTTGCTGTGAATTATTCTATCTCTATCCCTTTGAAAATCAGTCCTTATATCACATTTTTCCTCTTCTCTGGCTCTACCCCGACTTTCCCTGCTTTTCGCAGCATATGGAGAAAGGAGCTTATATTCCAGCTCCTCTGTAATTTCTCTGATTTTCATCTGACCACCCGGCCTTTTTAATAGTAAAAATAAAAACCCGTAAAAGGGTTTTTTCATCGTTTATCTTGCCATTAATATTGTAAGTATTATCGATAATACTATAAAAAGTGTAGCACCGATTACTGTAAGTCTCTCTAGGGTACCCTCCAAAGTCCTCGCCTTGTGTTTACCAAAGAAGGTTTCAGCACCGCCTGCAATTACTCCAGAAATACCAGCGCTTTTCCCTTTTTGCAAAAGCACCATCACTATTAAGAATATACTAACCAACACTTGTATAACCATAAGCACCGTTGTAAGCATATATACACCGCCTCACTTAAAATTTTAAAACCCACAATGCCACAGTATATATTATACAAGTACATCTTTTGCAAATCAAGAGGAAATTTAGAAAAGGGGACGCGGAAAGTCCCCTTTAAACTTTTTATTTTCTGATGTTGTAAAAAGCATTTTTCCCAAGATATTGAGCCATACTTCCCAACGCTTCTTCTATCCTTAGCAATTGGTTGTATTTTGCAACTCTATCGGTCCTCGCTGGAGCACCAGTCTTAATCTGCCCCGCATTTACTGCTACCACTAAATCAGCTATTGTTGTATCTTCTGTTTCACCTGACCGATGGGATACAATCGTTGTATAGCCAGCTCTTTTTGCCATTTCAATAGCATCCAGTGTCTCTGTTAAAGTTCCTATCTGATTGAGTTTTATTAGTATTGAATTTGCAACTCCCATATTAATTCCTTTTGAAAGTCTTTCTGTATTGGTTACAAAAAGGTCATCTCCTACTAATTGCACCTTTTTGCCCAATCTTTCAGTTAAGAGCTTCCATCCATTCCAGTCTTCTTCTGCAAGCCCATCTTCGATAGAAACAATAGGATATTTGCTGACAAGCTGCTCCCAGAACTCTATCATTTCTTCAGAAGTTCTTACAATTCCCTCTCCTTCAAAATGGTATTTCCCATCTTCTTTGTACATTTCAGTAGCCGCAGCATCTAAAGCCAATGCTATGTCTTCCCCAGGTACATATCCGGCTTTTTCTATAGCCTCAAGTATTACTTTAATTGCCTCTTCATTCGATGTAAGGTTAGGTGCAAAACCTCCCTCATCGCCAATCGTAGTCCCCAATCCTTTGGAATGAAGCACATTTTTTAGATTATGATAGACTTCCGAACACATTCTTAAAGCTTCTTTAAAATTTGGGGCTCCTATAGGCATAATCATGAACTCTTGAATGTCCACATTATTGTCAGCATGCTTCCCACCGTTTAGTATGTTCATCATTGGAACAGGAAGCGTTTTAGCATTTACACCTCCTAAATACTGGTACAAAGGAAGCCCCAACTCTTCTGCTGCTGCCTTTGCGACTGCTAAAGAAACACCTAAAATAGCATTTGCTCCTAATTTGCTTTTATTAGGTGTTCCATCCAGTTCAATCATAGCTTTATCAATTGCTACCTGGTCTTGTGCCTCCATCCCAATTAATTCTGGCGCAATAATGTCATTTACATTCTGTACTGCTTTTAGTACGCCTTTTCCTAAGTATCTTGACTTATCTCCATCTCTTAATTCAATTGCTTCAAAAGCTCCAGTAGAAGCCCCAGACGGTACGGCAGCTCTTCCCACTGCACCACTGTCTAATTCAACTTCTACCTCAATCGTAGGATTGCCACGAGAATCTAATATTTCCCTCGCATAAATATCAATAATTGATGACATGCCACTTCCCCTTTCTATGTAAAATTTAGTAATTCACAATCTTTGCAAAATCCTCGGCCACAAGGCTGGCACCGCCAACCAAAGCCCCGTCTATATCGCTTTCTGCCATGAAACCAGAGATGTTATCCGGCTTCACACTTCCTCCATACTGTATTCTCACCATTTCAGACTTTTCCTTACCATAAAGTTCTGCTATTGTATTCCTTATAGCTTTTATAACTTCATTAGCATCCTGCGAAGTAGCATTCCTCCCGGTGCCTATTGCCCAAATAGGTTCGTACGCTATGACTACCTTCTCAATATCTTCATGAGATACACCTTCTAAAGCTTTTTTCACCTGTGTCAAGACAACCTCATATGTTTTACCCTCTTCTCTTTGAGCCAGGGACTCTCCAACACAGACAATCGGCTTTAATCCGTGATAAAGCGCTGATAACACTTTTCTGTTTACCATCTCATCTGTTTCGCCAAAATACTGTCTTCTCTCTGAATGTCCTATCACTACATAGGTTACCCCTATCTCCTTCAACATGATAGGTGAAATTTCTCCTGTGTAGGCCCCTTTTTCTTCCCAGAACATGTTTTGTGCTCCTAGCAATATATTAGTACCTTTTATGACTCTGGCAACTTCTGTCAAATCCACAAAAGGAGGGATAACTACAACCTCGGCTTTTGCATCTTTTACCAGAGGAATTAATTCTTCTACCAACTTTACCGCTTCAGAAGGGGTCTTATGCATTTTCCAATTTCCTGCAATTATAGGCCTTCTCAAAACAAACACCCCTTTACTTATCATTCAAAACATCAATTCCCGGCAGAACTTTCCCCTCTAAAAATTCCAATGAGGCACCCCCGCCAGTAGAAATGTGGGTGACTTTATCAGCATAACCAAGTTGTTCTATCGCAGCTGCAGAATCTCCTCCTCCTACTATTGTAGTACCTTTGCACTCACTCAAAGCTTTTGCGATAGCTTCTGTACCTTTGGCAAATTCAGGTATTTCAAAAACCCCCATTGGCCCATTCCATACCACTGTCATGGCATGCTTTATCACTTTTGAATATTCCTCTATTGTTTTAGGCCCGATGTCAACTCCTATTTGGTCTACTGGCATTTTGTCAATGTCAACCACTTCATAAGGTACCCCGGATTTTAACTCTTTCGCGACAACTGTATCAACAGGAAGCATGAAATTTACACCCTTCTGCTTTGCTTTTTCCATTATTTCCTTTGCTAGTTCAATTTTATCCTCTTCTAAAAGAGATTTCCCTATTTCATAACCCTTTGCCTTAATAAATGTATAAGCCATTCCACCGCCAATTAACAGGCTGTCCACTTTTTCCAGAAGATTTGTTATAACCCCAATTTTATCAGAAACTTTAGCTCCACCTAAAATCGCTACAAAAGGTCTCTTAGGATTTTCCAGCGCTTCTCCCATTATAGACAGTTCTTTTTCAATTAAAAAACCTGCAACTGCTGGAAGATATTTGGCAACTCCTGCAGTAGAAGCATGAGCCCTATGAGCAGTGCCAAAAGCGTCATTTACGTATACATCTGCTAAAGATGCCAGCTCTTTTGCAAATTCAGGGTCATTCTTTTCCTCTTCTGCATGGAATCTAACATTTTCCAAAAGAAGAACTTCCCCTTCTTTTAAGGCCGCAGCCTTTGCCTTAGCATCATCTCCAATCACATCTTCTGCCATAATTACAGGTTTTTTTAAAAGTTCAGACAGCCTTTTTGCAACCGGCTTTAAAGAGTAATCCGGATTGAATTTCCCCTTAGGTCTTCCTAGGTGAGATACCAGTATTACTTTTGCGTTGTGATTTATTAAATATTCAATGGTAGGAAGAGCTTCCCTTATGCGCCTGTCATCTGTTATATTCTTATTTTCATCCATCGGCACGTTAAAATCTACTCTAACCAAAACTCTTTTTCCACTTACGTCTATGTCTCTCACCGTCTTCTTTTTCATTTCAAAAAACCTCCCCTATATTAGGATTTAAAGGTCCGGTCCTTTAAGGACGCGGACCTTTGTCCCGTTACATCCTTTCGGCTATATAAAGTGCCAGGTCTACAACTCTGTTAGAATAACCCCACTCATTGTCGTACCAGGAAACAACTTTGACAAGTGTCCCCTCTACAACCATTGTAAGAGGTGCGTCTACTATTGAAGACCTGTCGTCTCCTTTGTAGTCCACAGATACCAGAGGTTCTTCTGAATATCCCAGTATTCCTTTCATATATGTCTCAGAAGCCTCTTTCATAGCGGCATTTACTTCTTCTACAGTGGTTGGAATTTCTACCTCAGCTACAAGATCTACAACAGAAACATTAGGCGTCGGAACTCTCATTGCAAAACCGTTCATCTTGCCTTTTAACTCAGGAATCACCAAGTGAATAGCTTTTGCCGCACCAGTTGTGGTAGGTATTATTGAAACAGCTGCAGCTCTTGCCCTTCTCAAATCGCTGTGAGGAAGGTCCAATATTCTCTGGTCATTTGTATAAGAGTGAACTGTTGTCATCAAGCCTTTTTTAATGCGGAATTTATCATTTAACACCTTTGCAATAGGAGCTAGGCAGTTTGTTGTACAAGACGCATTGGAGATCACATGGTGATTTGCGGGGTCGTACATATGCTCATTTACACCCATCACAATTGTAACATCTTCATTTTTCGCAGGAGCTGTAATTATAACCTTCTTAGCCCCGCCCTGTATATGCTTTACAGCATCCTCTTTGTTAGTGAATCTTCCTGTAGACTCAATTACAATATCTACACCCAAATCTCCCCAAGGCAATTTGCTCGGGTCTGTCTCCTTGAATATCTTTATCTCCTTCCCATTGACAATCAGAGAATCCTCGGTATAAGAAACTTCACCTTCAAACTTGCCCAGTACAGAATCATATTTGAGAAGGTGAGCCAGTGTCTTAGCATCTGTCAAATCGTTGACAGCTACAAACTCAAGATCGGCATTTTTCTTTAATGCAGCTCTGAAAACATTCCTTCCTATTCTTCCAAAACCGTTAATTCCTACTCTAACACCCATTATGTACTCCTCCTTGTTAGTTTTTTAAACACCCTATTCAGGTGTTTTTATACCATCTTTAGAATCTCAAAAGCAGCTCCCTCGTCGGTCACAAGAACCTTCACATTTCCACTCCTGCAGGTAGCTAAAATAGCTTCCGCCTTGCTCTTTCCACCAGAGACACCTATAAGATGTTTCACCGCCTTTAAGTCATCTATCGTAAGGAAAATACTAGGTGTCGCGTATACTATTTTCCCCTCTCTATCAAAATAATATCCTAGGCTCTCCGCTACTGCTCCCTTTTCCTTCAAGAACTGTCTCGTAGATTGAGGAAGATTTCTCCTTTCAGCCATTACATCAGCTCTACCTATCCCAAAGATAAGGATATTCGCTTTTTTCAGTATATCAACTACCTCTTTTATATCAGGCTCTTTCATAAGGCTTTGTACTGCTTCTTTGCTCAAATGATCCGGTACATGCAACATTTTATAGGTACCACCGAGTTTTTTCGCAAGAATAGAAGCTATCGTATTTGCTTGCTTTTCAACTTCCCTACCTAAACCTCCCCTTGCAGGAACCACTACTATGTTGGATTGACTGTACAGTTGAGGCATTCCGCTAGCCACTTCTAAAACAGTAGAACCTCCTGTTAAAGCTATAATGCTGTTATATTCAATTATTTCAGTCAGATAGTTGGCAGCGGATTTACCAAGCTCTTTTTTCACCATCGGGTCTTCTTCAGCATTTCCAGGAATGAGGATGACTTTTTGAACGCCTAACTTCTCCTCCAGTATTTTTTCAACATTATTAAGCCCTTTTAGCTGATGTATAAAGTCTTTTAGACTTTCTATAAGTTCTTCCCCTTCCTTTGTAACAGTCATACCTACTGGATTAATGTCTATAAGACCTTGGGATTTTAAAAAACTGACTTCGGTTCGTATTATCCTTTCTCCTAAATTTAGCTGGTGGGAAAGAGCACGACGCCCAATAGGCTGGTTGAAATAGATATTCCGCATTATAGCATACCTTTTTTCCAGGAGTTCGATGAGTTCTGGCACTATCTTTTGTTGCAAGGCAATTATATCCTTCATGTCTTTTCCCTCTTCAGGACACTCACCGTCCCGTTATTCTTTAAATGTCCCGCCATTTATAAAAATAACTTACATGAACTATTTTATACTAATTTCAAAGCTTTTTCAATAGAAAAACTCAATATCTTTTTCTTTTAAGAGTAGAAGGAATGTTGCACTCCTCTCTATATTTTGCCACGGTCCGCCTAGAAATATTTATATTTTTTTCTTTTAAAATTTCTGCTATTTTCTGGTCGCTCAGAGGATTAGCCGGGTCTTCTTCTTCTATCAGCTTTTTAATCAGATTTTTAACAGTCTCTGCAGAAAATTCCCTTCCATTCTGTCCTAAAAAACCGGATTGGAAGAAAAACTTGAGCTCGAAAGTTCCTCTAGGAGTTTCCACGTATTTGCCATTTATTGCTCTACTCACGGTGGATTCATGTATTCCCAATATGTCAGCAACTTGTTTTTGAGTAAGAGGTTTTAGATAGTTTATCCCCTTATCTAAAAATTCCCTCTGAAGATCCACTATTGCTTTTACAACCCTATAAAGGGTCTCTTTTCTGCTTTCTATACTTTTTATAAGCCATATTGCCGATTGCAGTTTAGAGGTTATATATTTTTTAGCATCTTCATCAGAACTTTCCAATATAGAATAGTAATAACTGTTTATGCGCAACCTTGGAATATTAGAATCGTTTATTAATACTACATACTCTCCATCCCTTTTTATAACTTCTACATCAGGGACAATATATCCCTCTGATTCCTCTGAAAAAGCATTTCCCGGTTTGGGATTCAACTTTTTTATGAGGTCTACTGCTCTTTGTACCTCTTTCACAGAAACATTGTAAAGCTTCGCTAAATAAGAATACCTTCCATCTGCAATGTCTTCCAAATGTTTTTCAACAATTTCTTTTACAAGACCTCTATAGTTTCCCTGAGAAATCAACTGAAGCCTCAAACATTCTTTAAGATTTCGCGCTCCTACACCAGGAGGGTCAAAAGATTGAGCAACAGCCAATGCTTCCAAAACTTCTTCTTCGGTACAACCTAGTATTTGGGCAATTTCCCCTACTTCTTCTTTTAAGTAACCACTGGGAGTTAGGCTAAAAATTATATATTCGCATATTTTGCGAATTCTAGCAGGAACAGGAGTTATATATAGCTGAAAAAGAAGATGATCGCTTAAGGTAGGTTTTTTAGATAAAAAATTCTCATAGCTTACTTCATCTATCTCCTCATCATCAGAATCCCCGTAATAGAACCTCTCCTCCATTTCCCTCACATTTCTTACTAATTCCTTTACATCAAACGAATACATCTCTTCTTCTACTTCTTCTCGTTCAAGAAGAGGATTTGTTTCTAATTCCTGTTGTATCAGCTCATTAAGTTCCAGTGCATTTAACTGCAAAATTTCAATCGCTTGTTTTAGTTCCGGTGTCATTATTAACTTTTGGGTTTGCTGAAGTCTAAGGTCAAATTCCATCTTCATACCAATGCACCCTCAATCCCATCCCACATCTCAATTTAACCTACTAAATAGATGAAGCTTTTTTTATATTATATCATATTTAAACGTTTAAATAAATAAAAAGAAAAGGAAAATCTCAATAAATGCGAAAATCCTTGTACTGCCCCTTATATTCCGACCATCTTTCTTCTACATTTTCCACTCTTGCCCATCTAAGACCAGTCTTTATAAAATGTATAAGTTCCTTTATGCTCTCTTCATCCCCCTCTGCTACTACTTCCACACTCCCATCATAGAGATTCTCTGCATATCCTGTAAGTCCAAGAGACGTGGCTTTTTGATATACAGAATATCTGAGCCCCACCCCCTGAACATGGCCGGTTATCCTCAAGTGAACAGTCTTTTTCATATTCTTACTCCCCTCTTTCAGTATTCAATATGAATTTCTCAATGACATGCTTTACCCCATCCTCCATGTTTGACTTTGTAATATAATCCGCAGCCTTTTTCACTTCATCAATCGCATTTTCCATTGCTACGCCCAATCCTGCAAATTTAATCATTTCTAAATCATTCTCGCTATCACCTATAGCTATCATCTCTTCCCTCGATATTCCTAAATATCCCCCGAGAATCTCTAAAGCCCTTCCTTTACTGACACCTTTATTCATTATCTCAATATTATCTACATAAGAACTTGTAATCTGCACCTCTAATCTTTCTGAAACTTCTTTTCTTATTTTAGCAAGAATATCAACATCATCGTTAAAAACTATCACTTTTAAAATCCTATCTTTTAACCTATCTGCCTCTTCTAATGGATTGTTTATTTCTTCGACTTCCACTTTTATTTCTGTCTTTAGAAGTTTATTCCACTCTGCATATCTCTGAAACTTATTTGTAATTTCTGGCGTATAAACAGTAGTATCACTTATCAGCTGAAAATACGTACCGTATTTTTGGCAAATCTTTATGACTTCTATCATATTATCATAGTCTAAAATACTTTCATAAATAGTGTTATTTTCTGGATCTCTTATCAAAGCACCATTACTTGCAATGATATACGTCCTAAAACCTATCATATCTGCGTAAGCATATGCTGAGGCAAACACTCTTCCCGTTGCAATTACCACGTATACCCCCTTTTCTCTCGCTCTGTGAAGGGCTTTTATATTCTCCTCCGAGATAGTCTTATCATGCCTTAAAAGTGTATCGTCCATATCAATGGCAATGAGCTTATACTGCACTTTTTTCAACTCCTTTTGTTATTCTGTTCAATTATTATTATACCTTATTTAAAAATTTCAGTCGATATGCTTTCCTAAATAAAAAAGATTGACACTATTTAAAAATAGGGATATAATAAAAAGACGAAATATTAAGAAAGAAAAATTATTTTTTATGGATTGGAGTGATAATTATGGAGGAAATTACTGCTCTTCTAAAACAAAAGGGACTTAAAGTCACCCCACAGCGTCTTGCCATACTCAATTTCCTTATGAATACAAAAGAACATCCCACCGCTGAAACCATTTACAAGAAATTAGTCTCGGATTTTCCTACCATGAGCCTTGCCACAGTGTATAAAACATTGGAAGTCTTAAAAGAAACAGGCTTAATACAGGAATTAAATGTAGGAGAGGGCAGTTTCAGGTATGATGCAAAAACTTCTCCTCATCCGCATTTGGTCTGTATAAGCTGTGGAAAAGTAGAAGACATGGATGAAAACATGTTCAAGGATCTTCTTCAAGAAGTCCAAAAATATACTGACTATAAGCTGGTAGAGCAACGACTTTATTTTTATGGATATTGCCCCGCCTGTCAGAAAAAAATGAATAATTAAGTACTTTTTAAATTAAGTGGCATTTTGTGTTAATGCTATAGAAGTGCATTTATACACAAAATGCCACTTTTTATTCTGTGTCCCCTGTAGTTCCTCCTTCTGGTGGTACTTGTGAAGGAATATTGCCTATGGGATTAACTGAATCCACAGGCTTTAAATTGCTACTTGTGTTTCCCTTAGGCATTTTTTTAGTACCCTTTTTTATAACTCCATCAACAGGCTTGTAAAGGTCCTTGTATAGAAATTCTTTTTTCACAAGCTTCCCATTTTCATAAATCAACCTATAAACATTGACTTTATAGCCTATCTGAGGCTTTATTTCCTCAACTGTCTCGCCCTCTGGAAGATTAGGGTCTTCTACATATTTTATTTCAGGCTCATATTTTTCCACGATTTCTGATTGTATATCTACCCATCTGGAAGGGTTTTTTACATGTCCGTAAATATTTATAAAAAGCTTGTTTCCTTCTATGTAGGACTCTATGTAAATAGGATAATTAGTAGAATTTTTGAATTTCAAGTCCAGTACATCTCCCGAAATGGTAGCATCCTGGCCCGGTGGAACATACGCAACAGGGAAACTATGGTGATATCTTTCTACAATCGTTATGTCTGCTCTTAACACTGCATTGTAAAGGGTTGTCGCTACCTGGCATATGCCACCCCCCAAAGCCGGAACAAGTTTATTGTCGATTATCACAGGAGCCTCTTTATAACCTCTTTCTATCACTCGCGGACCTAAAGCTTTATTCAAAGAAAATACCTCTCCTGGTAGTAAAAGAGTCCCATCTATCGCTCGCGAAGCCACCACAAGATTGTCACTTCTGTTTACATCTTCTGCATTAAAAACAGTGGAAAAGGTGGAAATTCGTCCATTTATTAAATCTAACATGCTTTTTGTAATCTGGGGCAAAATCTTTTTAAAAGCTACCGGCACCTCTATTTTGCTAAATTGCCTTCCTTCTATAGCAGTCTCAATCTCTTCCAACATTCTTTTGAGAGTTTCCTCCTTATTTACTTTAACTCCTGGTTTTTCTGGAGTTATGCTTTTTACACCCCTCACAATTCTTATAGATGCATTTTCAGGGTCTTTATCAATCTTTTCTGCAATTTTTTTAACAAAAGCATCAAGAGCTTTTCTCTCGTAGTGAAGGGACAGAGTAAAATTCTTTCCTTCTTTCCCTACCGTATAAATCTCTTTTACTCTTTCTAAAATATTTCCCTCTCTCCCTACCTGATAGGCTCTATTTACTGTTTCTTCGTAATCATAATAAAGTCCTATATCCTCCGATGTAATCTCAAAAAATTCTCCCTCATAGACAGCCATAATAGTAAAATTAGGGATTTTAAACTTCTCTTTTAATAAGTTTAAAGCTTCTTCCCTCTCCATCCCCCCCACATCAAGTCCTTCTATAAACACTCCTTTTGCTATATAAGAAGAATTTAAAAGCACATAAAAGTAAGCGAGAACAAAAGAAAAGGCCACTGCTAATGCCAAAGCAACTATTAAATAAAAATAATTCCGTTTTTTGTTTTTATTGCTTCCACCCTTCGCTTGCATCTATTTCTCTCCCGCCTTTAATTTTAATTCTCCTTTTTAATATATGACAAATTTCTCCTAAATACAATTAATTATTTCTTAAAAAAATTACACAAATATTAATTTTTTTTCTTTTTAAAGTACAAGCAAAAATTTTTAACAGGACACTCATCGCATTTGGGTTTCCTTGCCGTACATATGTTTCTACCGTGGTGAATGAGAAGGTGATGAGAAATCGACCACAAGTCTTTGGGTATAATTTCCATTAATTGTTTCTCCGTTGTAAAAACATCATCACTGTCAGCAAGTCCTATTCTATTTGAAACTCTAAAAACGTGAGTATCAACGGCTATAGCATCTTTTGCAAAAGCATTGCTCAAGACCACGTTGGCAGTTTTTCTGCCCACCCCCGGTAAAGTCATTAATTCTTCAAGAGTATCAGGCACTTTTCCATTGTACCTTTCTTTAAGAATCTTACAAGTTTCAAGTATGCTTTTTGACTTGTTTCTATAAAGGCCACACTCCCTTATCTCTTCTTGAAGTTCCTCTGGAGTCAACTCCAAAAAATCTTCTGGAGTTTTATACTTTTTAAAAAGCCGTTCTGTAATAATATTCACTCTTTTGTCTGTACATTGCGCCGATAGAATAGTGGCAATCAAAAGTTCGAAAGGGTTTGTAAATCTAAGTCCGGATTTTGCATTAGGATATGTTTTTTTTAAAATTTCTATCACTTTTAAGGCCTCTTCTTTAGATATTCGCACTTTCCTCACCTTTCTAATCTTTGTAAAGCCTCCTCCATCATCTTTGCAGCAAAATCATCTTTCTCATCTTTAAGAGCCTTCCTTATCTCCTCCAGCGCTTTATCTTCTTCTTCCAGGTAAGATAATGCCCAGGCACTGTAACCCCTTAAAAGAGGGCTTTCAGATTTTAAATGTTTTTTTATATGTTCTACACAGTCTCGATTTTGTAAGTTAACACAGGCAATTATTGCATTTCTTATTATAACATTTTTCCCCCTCCAAGAAGAAGCGGTAGGCCCAAAAATTTCTCTAAACTCTTTATTGGTCATGTTCAAAATTCGAAGAAGACTATATCTTGGCAAAAGATTAGTAGGTAAAAATTCTTCCCTCTTAACCTTTTTAGCCCTTTTGTTAAAAGGACAAACTTCCTGACACGTATCGCAACCGTAAATCCTTCTTCCTAATTTTTTCGAAAGTTCTTCCTCTATTTTCCCTTTCTTTACTGTTATAAATGAAAGGCACTTGTTGGCATTAACTAAATAGGGCTTTTCTATAGCTTTTGTGGGACAAGCCTTTATACACAAATCACAATCACCACACTTCGATTCTTGAGGAGTATCCGGTTCAAAATACTTGTTTATCAGGATTTCTCCTAAGAAAAGATAAGAACCATATTCTTCGTTTATTATAAGTCCATTTTTGCCAAACCATCCTATTCCAGCATGGTAAGCTATAGCTCTCTCCAAAAGAGGATTATTATCTACAAGAGAAACCATATTTGCCTCGGGACATTCAGATTTCAAGAATTCACATAGATTTCTCATCTTTTCCCTTAAAATCAAGTGATAATCTCTTCCCCAACTGCTCTTTGAAATTATGCCAAAATTTTTATCAAAAACTTTTATCTCGTATTCTACATTGTAAGACAAGGCTATGGAAATTATGCTTTTGACATCTGACAAAATAAATTCAGGAGAGACCCTCTTATCAGGGTTTCTCTCCTCAATAGAACATTCATAACCCCATTTTTTTCTTTCCTCTAAAAAAAACTTATATTTCTTAAGACAATCGGCTGGAGCAAAACCTATTAAATCTATCCCTATACTTTTAGCAAAAGCTTTTACTTCTTCTTTTTTTATACAGCTCACTTTCTCTCTCCTTTGTCTTCTTTTCTATTTGTAAGAAGTTCATAATAGTATTTTAATTTGTCATAAGCCCTTTTATAAATTTCTTCAAAACTTTTCCCTGTAAGTATTTCCATACCTTCTTCTACCGTCTTTACACTGTATATGTGAAAAACCCCTTTTTCCACTGCTTCTACTACCTCATCCGATAAAACCAAATTGGATACATTCTGGTAAGGAATTATAACGCCCTGCTCACCCGTTAACCCTTTTTCCTTGCATACCTTATAAAACCCTTCTATCTTATAAGTAACTCCTCCCACAGGCTGTATCTCCCCAAATTGGTTCACCGAACCAGTAACAGCTATTCCTTGTTTTATAGGAACATCTGAAAGACTTGACAAAAGAGCATAAAGCTCTGTAGAAGAGGCACTATCTCCCTCTACTCCCTCGTATGACTGCTCAAAGACGATTCGTGCAGACAAAGTAAGAGGAAAATCCTTCGCAAATTTGCTCCCTAAATATCCTGTAAGTATCATGACACCCTTATCATGAATTCTCCCACTCATTTTGGATTCCCTTTCTATATTCACTACTCCTTCTTCTCCAGGATAAGTTGTTACAGTTA
The DNA here is from genome assembly GCF_049701115.1 of Caldanaerobacter sp. Taxonomy (NCBI): domain Bacteria; kingdom Bacillati; phylum Bacillota; class Clostridia; order Thermoanaerobacterales; family Thermoanaerobacteraceae; genus Caldanaerobacter; species Caldanaerobacter sp. The sequence continues at coordinate 19,271 of NZ_JBNATX010000003.1, forward strand.
TCTTCGATGGTTTGCCAAATTGATAATCTCCTAAATCGATAACGGCCAATCCGTTTACCGCTCCCACTCTTTCACCAGTAGTTTCTATCAAGTAAATATCTTTTTTAAAATACTCTAATATTTTCTCTTCTAATCTGTTTACCCGTTTTATTTTTTCTTCGATAGCTTTCTTTACATGAGTTTCTTTTACGATTTCACTTCCTTCTATATTGGCCCAAGCATCTGCCTCGTAAAGTACCTCTACGATCTCATTAAATCGGGTAGTCAACTTGTTCTGATCCTCAGAAAGCCTGGTACCATACTCTATAACCTTAGCAACAGCAGTCTTGTCAAAAGGCTTCAGATTATCCTCAAGACAGTGGGTTTTTATAAATGAAGCCAATTTCTTTATATTTTCCTCATTAAACTCCATCTCTTCGTTAAAATCTACTTTTACCTTAAAAAGCTTGCCAAAATCTTCATCATAATTGTAAAGAAGATAATAAAGATAAGGAGTACCTATCAACACTACTTTTACTGAAAGCCTTATTGGTTCCGGCTTTAGCGATGAGATAGACAAAAATCCGTACTGTGAAGAAATATTTTCAATGATTATTTTCTCTGTCTTTAAAGACCTTTTTAATGCATCCCAGGCAAAAGGATATGAAAGGACATCCTTTGCCTGCAAAATCAGATAACCACCATTTGCCTTATGCAGAGCACCAGCTTTTATTTTAGTGAAATCAGTTGTGGCAACTCCAAAATCACTTTCGTACTCTATATTCCCTACCAAATTATTATAATTAGGATTGTATTCAAAAACAACAGGAGCACCTTCTGTATTACTATTGTCAACAAACAAGTTCACCATGTATTTCTTAAGAAAACTTTTATCCTTTCTTAAGAAAGGGAAAGGAGTACCATCGCTCTCTGAAGTCTTGAAACTATCAATATTATCCAAAATATCTTTTTTAACACTTTCCAGATAATTGATGATATTTTCATATTCAGCATATTTAGATTTTAACTCATCGATTAAGTGCCCTACAGCAAAAAGACCTATATCATTGTCAAGTTTTTTGATCTCTTCCCTCGCCTGTTTATCTAAAAGCTGCATTTCCTTCCACACCTGCATAGCTTTTACTTCAAATTCTGCTGCTCTTTTTTCAATGGACTTTCTTACCTCTTCATCCAGCTCCTGAAACTCCTCCTGACTTATCTGCCTTCCGTCAATCACAGGAATACTTATAAGTCCTGTTCTTGTATCCTTCAAAATGAAACCATACTCTCTTGCAAGCTCATTTAAACTCTCCAAAAGCTCATTCTTTTTCTCTTGGTATTTTTTTACTATCTCTCCCTTCTGTACCTCATAAGAATCCGACTCAAAAGCTTTAGGCACATCTTTTTGAAGCTGTTCTACAAACTCTTCCATATCTTTTTTAAACTCTTTCCCAAGCCCAGGCGGCAACTCTATTGCAACAGGTTGAGAGGGCTTTTCAAAATTGTAAACATAAATCCAATCATTAGGTTTTTTTTCTTTTCTAGCAACTTCTTTTATGTAAGTGGCAGCAAAGCTCGTTCTTCCTGTGCCTGTGACACCCGTTATAAAGATATTGTAACCCTTTTGTTTAACTCTTACCCCGAAGTCCATGGCTTCCTGAGCCCTATCCTGTCCTATTATTCCCTTTAAAGGTGGAAGGTCCTCCGTGGTCTCAAAACCCAAAATTTGAGGATCTACATACTTTTTTAACCTCTTTGGTTCCAGTCTTTCCATAAAAACACCCCTAAGATTTTTTATAATAATTACTATTCGACAATAAATCAATTTTTCCTGCTTTTCTCCAAAAATATCATATAGGCTGAGGAAAATCCTCAGCCCTCTTTGTCGTCTATCTTACCATCTTTTTTATCCATCTCTTTTTCTGCAAACTTTATCATCTTTTTTACCATATTTCCACCTATTTTACCTACTTCTCTTGTGGTCATGTTCTCCCAACCACGTTTTTCGACATCGTCATCTAAATGTAATTCTTCAGCCACTTCTTGCTTTAAAGAATCTAATTCATCTTCGGCTTTAGGGTATAATTTTTTTCTCTTCCCCATAGAACCCCTCCAAAATTCTTTTTAAATTTATTTTACCCTAAAGCCATACCTAAATACATGAAAAAACCCGGAAAAATCCGGGTTATGCCTCTTTAATAGCTTCAGTTGGGCAAGAACTCATTGCATCTCTAACACAGTCTTCCAAATCTGCTGGAACTTCATCCACAATTGCGTGAGATTTGCCATCCTCATTCCAATCGAAGACATCTGGACACATGTCTATACAAACTCCGCAAGCTATGCATTCATCCTGATCTACATATACTTTCATTATACTTACCTCCCAAAATTTATTATGTAAAATTTTACGTATACATTATACCATTCCTTCAACTTTTCTTCAATAGATTCCAAAAAAAATTAAGCTGCTGCATCATGTCGCAGCAGCTATCAGGTCTTTTAAAAAATTATTTAAAAGATGTATATCTTTTTGATCAAGTTCATTCAGATGCAACTGAAATCTTCTAATATTCTCAGAAAGCACCTTGTCCACATCGGTTTTTATTTTATTGTAAAGCAAGACACCCAGTACCGTTCCACCAAACAAGACCAATGTGGAAGCCGGATTTACGCAAGTTAAAATATTGCTTTCCAAATTCTGAAGAGAAAGCCCAGATATCATTCTCAATTTTAACAAAAAAGCAGCAATAGCATAAGCGCAAAACTCCAGCGGCTTTGTAGCATGAAACATGCCATTCAATAATTCTTCCAGGGAAGTATTTTTTCCATTCTTAACTTTGCTTATCAAGTTTTCCTTAAGGTTTTCCCACTCGTTTGTAGAAATTTTATCAAAAAGTTGGTACGCTTTTTCTGTCGGAATAAATCTTACCACGGATCTACCCTGGCTTTTCCCTTCCTCTAAGTAATATTCTGCTTCTAAATATTCCCCTTTTTCGAGTTCTTTTAAAATATCATACGCAGTCCACCGGCTGATTCCCATCTTTTCAGCCACATCACTATAATGAATAGGTTCTTTTTTTTCATCATAAAGTTCGACCACGATCTTTAAAAATTCCCTTCTCCTATTTGTAAGCATCTTTGCACCTCGTCCTTAAAAGTAATGGACCACATTAACTTTTATATGAAAATTCGACAACATTGTCAAGCTTCTTTTTTCACTGCCATTCTTACTGCCATTTTTTCCTCCCAAATTTTATCGGCCACTTTGCCCCAGTTATCGGCTACAACTCTCAAATCCTCATACAAATTTTCTATATGAGATGCCGGACTGTTTTCTGTATGTTTTGCTTTGGATTCTCTGACAATTTCTAGAAGTTTTTCAGGGTTATCAATGAGAGGGCAAGGTCTTAGATGATTTGGATTAAAAGGCTGTCTCTTTCTATAAGCTTTCATTATAGGAGATTGTAAGGCCTCTAAAAGACTCACATCTTTTATATTAACATTGGAGTAGTGAATAAAAGCACAAGGTTCTACTTCACCTGCTGCATTTATGTGTAAATATCTTCTACCTCCCGCAATGCATCCTCCGCTGTATTCCCCGTCATTCCAGAAATCAATTGCAAAAAGTTCCTTTGTAGCTCTTATGTAATTTATTCGCTCGTACATATACTTCCTCTGCTCAGGTGTTACCATAAAATTAATGTCTGGATCCCTTCCAACTGGCACATAAGTAAAATACCATGCAAAAGCTGCTCCCTTATCTATCATCATGTCTACAAATTCATCGCTTGAAACTTCTTCCACATTTGTTCTCGTATAGACAGTAGAGTATCCAAAGAGAACTCCATTTTCCCTCATTAAATCCATTGCTCTCATAACTTTGTCAAAAGTACCCTTGCCTCTTATCGCATCGTTCGATTCTCTAAAGCCATTAATGCTTACTGCAAAAGTTATATTGCCCACCCTCTTTACCTCTTTTATCATGTCCTCATCGATCAAGGTACCATTTGTAAAGAGGTGGAATACCTGATTTTTATGCTTTTCAGCAAGCTTTATAATGTCTTTCATGCGAAGGGTAGGTTCTCCACCTGACAGTACTATAAAGTAAACTCCCAATTCTTCTGCCTCTGTGCATACCCTATCCATCACTTCAAAAGGTAGGTTGTGAGGTTTATACTGGCCTGCCCAACATCCTACACACCTCAGATTACATGCTTCTGTCGGGTCCATTAAAATCGCCCACGGAATGTTTATATCGTATTTTTCTTCCAATTCTTTCTGCTTTGGAATACCTTTAAGACCCGAATAAATGAAAAAGTTTACTCCCAGAGTCTTTATTATGTTCTTATCGATTCTCTTAAGTAGCTTCACAGCATATCTGTACCAATTACTGTTTTTATCATCTAAAAACCTTTTAACTTGCTCTATCTGCTGCTTGTGCTGGGGCATCACTGCTATTTTTGAGAGCAAATTCGCTATGGCATCTAAGTTTTTCTCCGGGTCTTTTTCAACATAGTTTATAATGGCACCCACAATAGGGTCAAGAACATTCATCTCATAACCCTCCCCTTTTATTTTCCCCAAAAAATCAAATTGACCCAAAAAACCCAAATTCCATTTCAAGCATATTATACCACTTCAAAAATAATATTTCAAGGACATCTATTCTATTTTATGCAAATCTTATGTATTTTATTTGCCCAATTGGACATCTCCTCCAAAAACTCCAATAACTCTATCTCCCTTGTAGACAGGAATTGCTATTGTTACACAAATTTCATTTGTCGCTAGAGAAATATAAGGCTCTGTTACTGTTACTTCCCCCTCAATAGCTCTCTGAAACCATGTCCTGTGATACACATTAGATATGTCTACTTCAACGGAAATAGCCTTTATATCTCCATTTTCCATTATCGAGAAAGCTAATTCGAAATTAGGATATTTCTGCACCACATCCATGATTATATCCTTTGCTTTATATCCAAAAAGCTCTTCCCCTTTTTCTTTTGCTATGTTTTGGAGTATTTTCTTAGCTTCTTCTATTTTTCTCTTTTGATCTACTGTAAGTTTTACTGTCTGAGAAAATTTCTTTACCAAATTTTGAAGCTTCTCAGCAAAATTATTCAATCGTCTCATCATCTCTTTTAATTCTTCCATTGAAGATACCTGCTCCTCTGTTGAAGCTAGTGTCTCCTCAGTATTAGCCGCAGTCTCTTGAGTAACTGCTGCAATTTTGTGATTTAAATCTGCAATTTCTTTTATCTTCTCATATTGAGAATTGATAAGACTATCTACAAAGGAAATAGCTTCTGCTACATTCTCACTTGAATCCACAACACTTTTTAATTTTTCTTTTACTTGACTTGCATATGAGAGATTTTCCAGCACCCCCTTGACTTCTTCTTCGAGCTTTGTTGAAACTTCTTTTATTTTATCTTGAATGCTTTTTGTGAGAAGAACTATTTCTCCAGCTGCAGAAGCCGACTGTTCTGCAAGTTTTCTTACTTCTTCTGCTACAACTGCAAAGCCCTTTCCATGTTCACCTGCTCTTGCCGCTTCAATAGCTGCATTAAGAGCCAACAAATTTGTCTGGTCAGCAATCTTATTTACCATACCTATTATATCTGTTATTTTATTAGCTCTTTCTCTTAATTCTGTTACTTCTTCTATAAGTTTTTTGTTTTTGCTAGCACTTTTCTCCATCCTACTTATAAGTTCCAGCATAATCTCTTCATTTACTTTAATTTCTTTCTCCATGTCGATAGCCAAACCTTTTGTCTCTTCAAATTTGTTTTTAACCCTCTCATTTAATTCAAAAGTTTCGCTGGCATTTTTAGCTGTTCTCTGAGCTGCTACTGCCTGTTCCTCGGCTCCTTTCGCAATCTCTTCTAAAGCAGTTGAAATTTCTTTTGCTGCGGTGGTAACGTTATCAACTGCAACCATTAACTTTTTAGAGCTTACCACTGTCTGTTCCGCGGTCTGCTGGGACTCCATAATAAGCATTTTAAAATTTTCCAGAAAGCCATTAAGGCTCTGGGCCAGCTCTCTTAATTCTTTAACGCCTTTTATCTCAATCTTTTGCGATAAATCCCCTTTTGCAATCAAATTTATTGTTTCTCGCATTTTTATTAGTGCCAAAGCTATGTTTCTCTTTGATATCCATAAATATACGAAAAATACAATTAAGATTACTGCAATTCCTATTTCATAATAAAAAATACGCATAATAGTCCTCCTCCTCATTTAGTGTCTATTAAAAAAATCGGCATTTAGCCAAAAATATTAAAGCATTTATTTTTTATTTTTATACAATTCCTTGATTCACTTCTGTTTTTTTATATAAATGAAAAAGGTATATGTTTCTCAGACTGTTAACAAAATGAATAAGTAGCATTTTGTGTGTAAATGCGACTTGTTGTAAAAGCGGTAACTAAACTTGGCGAACTTGCGGAGCGAAGGCGGGGCGAGCAAAGCGAGCGGATTCCTAGCCCGAAGGGCGAATTGGCCGGTACCCCACCTAAGCCCTTTCTTCACACATCCAGACAGCTTCCACCTATAAATTCCCTTATGATTGAATTAGGAGGAATAGCAAGTTCATCTTCTATTGGATAAAAATAACTTAAAAATTCCAGCATCTCTTTTGCAATAGAATAAGCAGGCTCATCTTTGGGAACCTTCTTTAAAAGGGGTTCAGCATACTTTTTTAATACGGGAAGTTCATAAGGCAAGAAGGAGTTGAACATGACATCTGCTTGCTCCTGATATGGGAAAATCCAGCGTTCTTCTCCTTTTCGCACCCGAGGCCACATATTTATAGTCTCAGCGGCATCAGAAGACCTAAACTGGCTATCTCTAACTATTCGCCTTATAAGTCTTGTTTGAGAAGTTGGGATCCTGTTATGTTCATCTAAATTTAGCTGAGTTATTGCACTCACGTATATTTTATACTTATTGTCCTTAGGAATCTGAGCAGTTAGTTTCTCATTAAGCCCGTGAATTCCTTCCATCAATATTATCTGGTCTTTCTCAAGTTGAACCTTTCTACCAACAGGTTCTCTCTCGCCTGTCTTAAAATTAAAAATAGGTATTTCCACTTCTTCTCCCTGTATTAGTTTTATCAAATGCTCATTAAATAGCGGTAAATCTAAAGCATCAATAGATTCAAAATCATAATTGCCGAACTCATCTTTAGGTGTAAGTTCTCTGGGCACAAAGTAATTATCAAGAGAAATAGCGAAAGGTTTTAGACCGTTTACTTTAAGCTGTACACTTAGCCGGTGGATAAAAGACGTCTTTCCCGAAGAAGAAGGACCTGCAATGAGAACTACTTTTATCATCCTGTTTGAAGCGATGTAATCTGCTATTTTTGAAATTTTTTTCTCATGAAAAGCCTCGGAAACCAAGACCAGATCTCTTGCTCCCCCTTTTTTTATAACCTCATTTAAAGAAGCCACATAGTTTATTCCAAGAATATGAACCCATTCCTCTGCCTCTTTAAAAATAGAAGCAAGCTTTGGAACATCTGTAAATATAGGTAAAGATCTGGGATTGTAGATATCTGGTGCAATTAAAATTACTCCTGGAAAGTAAAACCTTATGTCAAATACTTTTAAATAACCTGTGGAGGGAACGCAAGGGCTATAGAAAAAATCAACCGTTCCATCACAGTAATACACAGGCACTTCTTCCTTGTCAACACCTTCAAAAAGTCTAACTTTTTCCACTAATCCCTCTTTTTCAAAAAGTTTTATGGCTTCTTGCCTTGGAAGCATTTTTCTTTCTATTTTTAAGTCTTTATCTATAATTTCCTTCATTTTTTCTCTTATCGAAGCCACTATTCGGTTATTTATAGAGTAACCATGAATTTCACAATATAATCCTTTCCCGAGAGAATGCTCTATTGTAACAGTGGCACCCGGGAGAAGTTCTTTTACAGCCTTTATAAATACAAAAGTAAGACTTCTTCTGTATATCCTCGTACCCTCTTCTAACGTAGTATCTACAAATTCTACAGAACTATCCTCAGAAACTCTGCAATTCAAATCCTTAAGCTCATTATTCACCTTTGCTGCAACTATTATCCCATTGTAAAAATGCTCAAAATCCTTAGCAATATCTTCAAGCCTTACATTTTCTGGATATTCATATTCTTTCCCTTTTACTATTATCTTCATAGAAAATCTCACCTCGACACTATTATACTCCAATTTTATAAAAAATTAAAAGCCCCAAAAAGGGGCTCTAACCTTACCCATGGAGCCGTACGGCTATGTTTTCATCCCTGCTCTCGCAGGTGGGTACCCTGTCACCAGCTTCTGAAGTCCTGGCTTTAACAGGCATTTCATCCGCTGATGAACCCGAGTTCCCGTATGGGTTGCGTTGGGTGAAAACAAATTAGCCTGCTACAAACTCCCCAGGAACATTTGTTTTTCGTTTACAATTATAGTGTACACTAATTCTCATAAAAATGCAACAAAAATTTAAAAATAACAATGGTATAATAAACTTGAAAAGAGGTGGTTTTATGAGGTGTAATCTGTGTCCCAGAAAGTGTAATGTAGATAGATCAATAGAAAGAGGCTTTTGCGATATGCCATGGCAAGCTAAAGTTTCGGATGCTTTTTTGCACTATGGGGAAGAACCTTTTATAAGTGGGAATAAGGGCTCTGGTACGGTATTTTTTAGCGGCTGCAATTTAAAATGCGTATTTTGTCAAAATTACGAAATAAGTCAGTATAAGTTTGGCACTTTTGTCACAGAGGAAGAGCTAGCAGAAATATTTTTAAAGCTTCAATTGAAAGGAGCACACAATATCAACCTCGTAACCCCTACAATTCACGCTTACTCAATAAAAAAATCTCTTATTCTTGCAAAAGAAAAAGGACTTAGAATCCCTGTCCTTTACAATACTAATGCCTATGAAAATGTCGAAACCATAAAAATGTTTGAAGGGCTCGTTGATATATACCTGCCTGACCTCAAATATTATGACAACACGATAGCTTTCAAGTACTCAGATGCGCCTGATTATTTCAAATACGCTACCCAGGCAATATTAGAAATGGAAAGACAAGTAGGAATACCAGAATTCGATGAAAATGGTATTATAAAGAGAGGACTTGTGATAAGACATTTGGTAATGCCCGGATATGTAGAGGACACTAAAAAAATCCTCCTCTGGATAAAAGAAAATCTGCCTCAGGGAGTATACGTAAGCCTTATGAGTCAGTATACCCCTTATTATAAGGCAAAAAATTACCCCGAAATAAATCGAAGACTTAATTCCAAAGAATATAAAGAAGCCGTCGAATTTTTCTTTAAAATTGGACTTAAAAATGGAATCTTTCAAAATTTATAAAAACTCAAAAAGTCTTTTTATGTCGTCTGGAAGAGGAGCGTAAACCGAGATTACTTTCTCTTTTAAAGGATGAAAAAAAGTAACTCTATAGGCGTGAAGAGCAGGTCTATCAATATGAAAAGTAGGTTCCCCATATAAGTCGTCTCCCACGATGGGATGCCCTATATAGTTGAGATGTACTCTTATCTGATGAGTTCTACCAGTAGCAATTTTGATTTTCAAAAGCGAAAATTCCTCTGTCGCCCTTAGCGATTTATAATAAGTAATAGCCCTATCCCCTTCTTCCGAAACCTCCCTTTCAATTGTCATAAAGGACTTCCTTTTTATAGGCATATCAATAATTCCTTCTCCCTCCAGCCTGCCTTTCACTACAGCATAGTAAAATTTGTTCATAGGTTTTACAATTTGAAGATAATATTGCATAAAAGGTTCTTTTGCAAAAATGACAATACCGGATGTACCCTTGTCTAACCTGTTAACAGGCCTTATCAAAGTTTTTATACCGTTTTCCTTAAAATAATAGGCAATACCATTAGCCAGCGTTCCTTCTTTATACCTTCTTGTAGGATGTACTACCATGCCTGCAGGCTTATCCACGATTAAAATTTCATCATCCTCATAGCAAATTGAAAGCTCTATTTTCTGCGGCAGTATATCAGAAGAAGTATCAAAAAGAGAAAGTTCTATCACATCTCTCTCTCCCAAAATTTTCTTTACGTTTACTCTTTCGCCGTTTACGCGTATTTCTCCATGCCATTTATACATCTTAATCAATCTTGTTGAAAATCCCCTTTTTTTTAAAAAGCTCTCTAAAGTAAGCCCTTTTTCATTTTTCCCCACCACAAGTTTCATCTTCTCACCATTTTCTTTAAAATTTATGCTATAATCTAAGTAAAACAACTAGTTGGTGATGTTATGAAAAAAGTAATAGTCGGCGTTGGTGGAATAGTAATAAAAGAAAATAAAGTGCTTCTCGTACGCCATACTTATGGCAGTTTCAAAGGAAAATGGATAATACCCGGCGGACACGTGGAGGCCGGAGAAAATATAGATGACGCCATTTTAAGAGAAATAAAGGAAGAAACTTCTATTGATGCAAAAGTAAAAAATATAATCTCTGTAAGAAGCATAATTCTGCCAGATGGCAGTTCGGAAATATACATAGTGTTCCTTTTGGACTATATTTCTGGAACACCCACACCTGACAATGTAGAAAATGACGGTGCGGAATTTTTTGACATAGAAAAAGCCATAAGGGATGAAAAGGTAGTTTATCTTTCGAGATATCTTATTGAAAAAGTGTGGAGTAAAAGTTACAATTCTCTCACATTAGACCCTATTTACCCTTTTAATAATTCGAAATTCAAACTTTTTTCCTGAAACTCCCCTTTAAAAACCGCATCCAATATATCCGTATCGTAATATATAGCTCCGCACTTTTGGCACACATAAGCTGGGACATCTTTAAATACTTTTTCTTTTCCGTTTTTCACTATCTTATATTCTACTTTCTTTATTTCTATATTTCCACCACAAAAACATTTCTTCACATAGGTCACTCCTTGATTCTTCTTTCGCTTATGCTTTTTTATTATAACACATTTTCGACATTTTTGCTTAAAAATTTACCCTTTTCATCTTCGGAAAACTTTAATCTCTTGAAAAATTATTTGAAAAGTGTTAGAATGTTATTGGAAATTACAATTTTATACTCTATAAGATATTTTTTGCAATTACTGAATCGAAAAATTGCAAAAATATATTTCAAATACCAAAAGGAGGCCTTATAAATGCTTCAACTTGAAAAATTGGGTTTAATCAATTTTAAAAACGTTTACCGAAATTTGTCTGTTGCAAAACTGATAGAAGAAGCCGTAAAAAGAGAAGAGGGTGTTCTCATAAACAATGGAGCTTTTGATGTCTATACAGGAAAGTATACTGGTCGATCTCCAAACGATAAATTCATAGTAGATGACCTGGAAATACATGATGAGATCTGGTGGGAGAACAATAAACCTATTTCTCCAGAAAAATTTGAAAAGCTCCTTAACAGATTGACTGCCTATCTACAGGAGCGAGACATCTTTATTTTTGATGGATTTGTAGGTGCAGACCCTGCGTACAGAATCCCCATAAGGGTAATAACAGAATACGCATATCAAAGCCTCATGGCAAGGCAACTTTTCATAAGACCTTCAAAAAAAGAATTAGAAAATTTTATACCTGAATACACTTTGATAGCTGCTCCCCGTTTTAAAGCAATTCCCGAAATTGACGGTACAAATTCAGAAGCTTTCATCATATTGAATTTTACTAAAAAGTTAATAATAATAGGCGGCAGCCAATACGGGGGAGAAATTAAAAAGGCTATTTTTACACTTATGAACTACCTAATGCCAAAAAGAGGCGTGCTTTCTATGCACTGTTCTGCCAATATGGGAAAAGATGGCGATACTGCTCTGTTTTTCGGCCTTTCTGGTACTGGAAAAACTACTTTATCTGCTGATCCCGAAAGATTTCTAATCGGAGACGACGAACACGGATGGTCTGAAAAAGGAATTTTTAACTTTGAAGGCGGATGTTACGCTAAATGCATAAACTTGTCAAGAGAAAAAGAGCCTCAAATATGGGATGCCATAAGATTCGGCGCAATTCTTGAAAACGTTATATATGATGAAGCTACAAGGGAACCTGATTACACAAGTGATAAAATTACTGAGAATACGAGAGCAGCATATCCAATTGACTTTATACCTGGCGCAATTCAAAGTGGGGTAGGAGGACATCCCAAAACTATAATCTTCCTCACTGCAGATGCCTTTGGAGTTCTCCCTCCTATAGCTAAACTCACAAAAGAGCAAGCAATGTACTATTTTCTATCTGGGTACACCAGCAAGCTTGCTGGAACAGAAAGAGGAATAACAGAGCCACAGGCCACTTTTTCCACATGCTTTGGGGCTCCTTTCTTACCTCTGCCCCCAATGGTATATGCTAAAATGCTAGGAGAAAAAATTGAAAAATACGATACAAAAGTTTTTTTAGTAAATACTGGATGGTCAGGAGGGCCTTATGGAGTTGGAACACGAATAAAATTAGAATACACCAGAAGGATGGTATCAGCTGCTTTAAAAGGTGAATTAGATAAAGTAGAATTTACCAAAGACCCTATATTTAATCTTAACATCCCCGTTTCTTGCCCCGGAGTACCTCCTGAAATCTTAAACCCCAGAAATACATGGAAAGATAAAGAAGAGTATGATAAAACGGCGAAAAGACTAGCCCAGAGATTTATAGAAAATTTTCAAAAATATAAAGACGTAAGTGAAGAAATAAAAAATGCTGGTCCTAGAATATAAAGAGTTCTCTCTGCGATGTGCAGAGAGAACTTTTTATTTGCCTTTTACATATTATAAAATTGACTCTTCTAAAAAGGAGGTCTTGTAAAATATGCCTGGCAAACCTGGTAAACAAAAAAATTCTGAAAGCCAGTGGATATGGATCATAATAATAATATTGATAATTTTACTTTTCGTACCTGGTATAATAATATTTGAAGATCCAAAAGATGAAAAAGTATAGAAAAATAAGGCGGCATTTTGCATAGTGCAAAATGCCGCTTTTATTTCCCTTTCAATTTTAAAATCTGTTCCATTCTCTCTCTTAACTTTTTTTCAAAACCTGAATCGGTAGGAATGTAATATCTTCGACCCTTAAGATTTTCGGGCAGGCATTCCATATCAGTAACTTTCTCTTCAAAGTCATGAGCATATTTATAACCATCTCCATACCCCAATTCCTTCATCAACTTTGTATGGGCATTTCTCAAATGCATGGGAACCGGCTCGGCAAAAGTCTCCTCTGCATCTTTTTTTACCCTGTTGTAAGCTACATAAAGGGCGTTTGACTTAGGAGCTAAAGCAAGATACACAGCTGCTTGAGCAAGATTTACACTGCACTCGGGCATCCCTATATAATGAGAAGCTTCATAAGCAGCAATAGCTATGGAAAGAGCCTGTGGATCAGCCAATCCCACATCTTCTGAGGCAAATCTTATCATACGCCTTGCAATATAAAGAGGGTCTTCCCCTGCCTCCAGCATTCTGGCCATCCAATAAAGAGCAGCGTCCCAATCACTATTTCTTAAAGACTTATGAAAAGCAGAAATCAAATTGTAATGCTCTTCTCCTGCCTTATCATAAAGTAAAGCTTTTTTCTGCATGACGTCAGAAAGAACCTCATCTGTTACAACTCTTTTGCCGTTGATAACCTTTGCTGCCATCACCGCCATCTCTAAAGTATTAAGAGCTACTCTTGCATCTCCATTAGAAAAAACCGCAATTTTTTGGAGGGCCTCTTTATCAATCTCTACGTTGTAAAGTCCAAGTCCCCTCTCTTCATCTTTTAAAGCCCTTTCAAGAATAATTACTATATCATTTACTTCCAAGGGTTTTAACATGAAAACTCTGGAACGCGATAAAAGAGCAGAATTTACTTCGAAAGAAGGATTTTCCGTGGTAGCTCCAATCAATATTATATTTCCCTTTTCCACATGGGGCAAAAACGCATCCTGTTGCGCTTTATTAAATCTGTGAATTTCATCTATAAACACAACAGTTTTTTGTCCATACATAGCATCTCTCTCAGCTTGGGCCATTATCTCTTTTATTTCTTTTATCCCAGAAAGCACCGCGCTAAAATTGACAAACCTAGAATTTGTCATGCTAGCTATAATCATCGCAAGGGTAGTCTTCCCTACGCCGGGAGGGCCCCAAAGTATCATAGAAGTTATGCTGTCTTTTTCTATTAGTTCTCTTAAAGCCTTACCTTTTCCTAAAATATGCTCCTGCCCGACAAATTCATCTAGAGTTTTCGGCCTCATTCTATCCGCCAATGGCCTATTATTCTCAAAATGAGCATCAAACATGGAGGTCTGCCTGTGCATATTTATCACCATCAAGTCTTATTTTTATTTTTTCTCTTCTTCTTTTCCCTCACCTTAAATTTTAAGGTTATTTTTATAAAATCATCCTCTAAAAATTCAGCTATTGCATAATCCTTGCCTACAAACCTGATAGTGCCATATCCATAAGAACCAAATTTGTCATAAAGCCTACCCGCACTATAACATCCCTTAGGAACGGTTCCAACGCTATTAGCTACATAGCCAATTTTACCTAAATATGGAAGTGTTACTGCTATAGCTTCTTCGTCATAATCATTGTTATAGTCTTTCTCGAGTTTAACTATCATTCCTGGCTTTAATATACTAGAATTATAGTAGTGGTTAAGTCCTGTTATAGCAAAATAAATTTCCATTTTCACCACTCCTTCTGACGTATGAATTCAATCCACTTCTTAGTTTCTAAGCCACCCTAATTACATTTTTCTTCTAAAAAAGAAAAGGTTAATCCTTTAAAATAAAAAGGAGTAATCAGCAAAAGCTATAAAGGGCATGAAAATCTTGAAAAAATAAGATTTACCAGTTCTAATATCAAATTCACTAATAAATTAAAAGCTTTCCTTTATTATACCTTTTTTTCGCTATTTTTAAAATAGCAAATTAACAGTATAGGCGAAAACTCTGTCTTTTAAAAATTTAATTCACTTTCTTCAATTTCAACAAGCCTTAAAGTTTCCTCCCACAGCCTTCTTTGGAGTTCCCTATCGTAAGTGATAGGCTTTGACCTTGAAGGTTTACCATTATCAAAGTACATCCCAGTGACATTATTTTCCTCAATATATTTTATTGTGTTAATCACATTTTTAGCCCCTTCCTCTACGCTTGATCCTATGGCACCCCAATTGTTTATTAAAAGTTTGGTATTTATTACTCCCGGATGTAAGCAGTTAACATATGCTTTTCCCTTTAACCTTTCAGCAAGGTAGTAAGTAAATAAAGTTATATAAAGTTTTGAGAGTGAATAGGCTTTATAGCCATCATACCCCTTTTCTAGCTGCAAATCTTGAAAATCAATTGAAGAAGCATGTGCCATTGAACTTACATTCAATATGTATCTAATGTCTACACCTTCTTTTAACAAAGAAATAGTAAGATAAAAAGGAGCAATGTAGTTTACCATGAAAGTCTTTTCAAAACCTCTATCTACTATCTTCCTTTGAGGCTCAAATGTAGCAGCATTATTAAGGAGCCAATCTATATTTTTAAAAGTTTCCTTTACTGTCTTTATCATTTTGTCAAGGTCTGAAAAAGCAGAAAGGTCTCCCTTTAGCAGAAAAACATCTTTCCCTGTTCGTTCTTTTATTTCATCTGCCAGTTTATTGAGCTTTAGTTCACTTCTTCCATGGATGACCAAATCATAACCTTCTGAAGCAAGTTTTTTTGCCACTTCTCTCCCTATACCGTCTGTAGCACCTGTTATGAGAATGACACTCATTTTCTTTCCCTCCTTTTATTAAATATTACCATTCAAAGTATTAATAATCAATCAAAATTCATATTCAGTCTACTTAATAAAAAAGCAGTATACATTATGACTGATACCATAATAAAAGTTGTGTAAAACCCAAAATACTTTATAAAAATTCCTCCTGCCAAAGGCAAAAAAGCCACTAATAGATTTAAACTCCCTCTTATGCCAAGATAAAGAGGTCTATCCACATCAGGAGCAATCTCTAAAAAATAAAGGTCGAAACCTATTCCTCTTCCACTGCCTATAAAACCTATTAAAAGAAATAAAATCATGTACGAAAAAAGTCCCAAAGGCTTTAGTAAAATAGCAATTATTGGTAGAGTGCCCCCTAAGAGTATGCAAATTCTCAACACCGACTTTGGGCCTAACTTTTTAGATATCGCAGCCCACAAAAAATTTGAAAAAATATTTCCCACTATCTGTGAAATTACAAAAAAGCTTAAATAATTCATATAATTTTCGAAATTATGCTTTATAAATACGATATAAAAAGGGAGAATCATGAGGCTGAATCCAGTAAGATTTTCTACAACTATAAATTTAACAAATTCTTTATCTTTTTTTAAGATACTTACAATTTTCTCTAAATATTCACCTAAACCATGGATATTTTCCTCTTTCTTTACGGTAGAAGGGGGTTCTTTCATAAACAAATAACCTAAAACTCCAACAAAAAGTCCAATTCCCCCTATTAAAAAGGCTATAGAGTAGTTTTTGGGGAACTCCAAAGCCCCAGGTTTAAAAATCCAGGCAACCATTAGTCCCCCAGTCAGAGAGCCAACCCCATTAAAAAACTGCTTTATTGCAAAAAAACCCCCTCTTTTCTCTGAAGGCAAAAGTTTACCTATTAAGTCTGTATAGGCGATTCCTGCAAAACCTCCGCTCAAAGAAAATATGAATATGAGAAGATAAAAGCCTAATAATGCCAATAAAGGTTGGGTCTTTGCCAGAAGAAAAGTCACCACAGCCATTCCAATAAAACTTAAACTCCTTATGTAAATACCTAAAATAAGGAATTGTTTTCTATAAGGAAAACCACTTTGAAAACGCCCAAAAAGCCAATTAAAAGCAACAGGAGCTCCTAACATAACGGAATATAAAGCTCCAAAAGCAACTGGACTATTGGTAAGTTGCGATATAAGAGAGGGTAGAATGGTGTTCATCTCTATCATCGTCATAGTAAGAGCAATAAAAAAACCATGCCAGATAAACGGAAAATAAGCGTTAAAATTGTTGTCTTCAGTAAATCTCTCTCTTAATTTTTCCAATCTCCTATTACCCCCTATCGCTTTTTTTAAAAAGATTTTTTATAAGTATGAATGGTGCAAATAAAAATATGCCAAAAACTATCCCTACTTCATCCCTCAAAGTGCTATTAGAAAAAGGCTTTCTAGAAAGCCTCATCCTAAGAGCATGAAAAGCATTGCCGTGTGTATTACCTACCATAATGGCTCTAATCGCCTTCATTATGCTGTAGGCATACTCTTTGCCGTATACTTCTACAAGCCTGTCATATGCCTCTTTGTCTGGGTTTCCAGCAGTTTCAGCATAATGTTCTGCAAACATCAGAGCCACGAGCTGTTCCTCCGGCGCATCCTCGAATTCTCCTTGTAAAAGCTTTTTGATTTCCTCATTAGACATGCCTGACTTTAATGCCATCTGTGCATGAAAATAGCTACAATAAGGGCAACCATTGACCTGGGTCACCGCCAGCATTATTCTTTCAAAGAAATCTTTATCAAGCTTTACTTTTTTCTTCGGCTTCTCAAGTCCTCTGTCGGTTAAAAAATCTTCCAAAAACCTGTAGAAAGTTTTAACATCGTAAAATCTATGTTCGCCTTCTTTATCCATAAAATTCTCTGCCTCCTTTTTGGACTTAACAGAATAATACTTTACCAGCTTCCTTTAAAATCTCGTTTTTAGCAAAAACTTTTTTAACTATTTTTTCTATCACACTTTCTTCTGTCTCCGTAGTAGCTTCTTCCCTAATCTTTACTCTTACCTTCTCTATTAATTCCTTATAGGAATAGACTTTAAACCGCTCTAATTTATACTCTTCTGCCAGGTTTTCCAAAATTACAAGAAAAATATCCTCATAATCAGCTTTCGATCCTAAATTTGAAAGAGATGCTAATTTAGGAATTATAAATTCGAAGACAGCTCTTTTTTCCGGTATCTCATCGTCTATTTCCAGAATCCTCTTTAATTTTTTAACTTTTTCCGCATCTATCCTCATAAGATAGTCAATAAAAAATTCTTCTTTTTCTTCGCATTTGATGTAGTATTTCTTCCCCTTAAGTCCTTTTAAAGCCTTTAACCCATCGTAATACCCCAGTTTTAAATTATATATAGCCCTCATTCTATCAAACTCAAGAATTCCTCCTAAATTTTCTTTTGGAGAAATGATGGTGACATTTAATCCTGTAAAATCGACTTTTCTCACTATACCAAAACTTCCTGTTCTTATGATTATTAAGTCCTTGTACCCCTTATCTATAAGCAGATTGGCGGGAAGGTTGTTGTAAACTCCGCCATCTAAAAAGCTCTTTCCATCAATTTTCTCTCTCTTAAAGACAGGCAAGTAAGCACTTGCCATCAAATAGTCAATAAGTTTTCCGTATGGTATATCTTCAATATAAAGTTCAAGGGGCTTAAAATCACTTAAAGAAACTGTCACAATTGCAAAATCCTTGCCAGAATTTCTTATCTTGCTCTCTTCTATTGCCTCTTGCAATAGTTGCCTCAAAGGACTTATATCTAAGCCCCCTTCTTTTATTATCCCTCTTAACTTTTCTAGAAGAAGAGCTATGTCTTTACTTTCTAATCTGCCCTCTTTAAATTTTTCTATCTCCTCGTCACTTGCCTTTATAACTCTTGAATAACTAATGTTCTCCCATATTTCCCAGGCCTTATCTATGTCGCCCTGCACAAAAATTGCACCGTTTAAGGCTCCAACAGAAGTTCCAGCTACCCCCCTGATTTCAAGCCCCTCTTCTGTAAGAGCCTTGTATACTCCTACCTGATAAGCTCCTCTTGCGCCTCCTCCTTCTAAAACCACCCCGTACATAGTAAAACCCCCAAAAACTTTTCCAGTAAAAAGTATACCACAATCTTTTTAAAAAACAAAAAACCAAGAAGTGGCATAAAGCCACTTCTTCCAGTTTGTTGACATAACCCTCTTATTTAAGAAGCGTTTCATGGTTCTAAATACAGTAACGCTATATAGTTAGGCTTTTTAGCCTTCTTATTCTTTCCTCAATTGGAGGATGGGTAGCAAAAAGGCGCTCTACTTTTCCAAAAGGATTGGATATAAACATATGGGCAGTAGCATTCGATGCTGTTCTCATGGGTTTTGCATAATTCCCAATTTTTTCTAATGCCGATGCGAGCCCATACGGGTCTCTCACAATGTATGCACCTGTAGCATCAGCCAGAAATTCTCTCTGTCTTGATATAGCAGACCTTATTATCAAAACCACAATAGGCGCTATTATAGAAAGTATAAGCCCTATTAAAAGAAGTATAAAGCCAAGGTTGTCGTTTTTGTCTCTTCTTCTTCCTCCTACCCCCCACCACATGCTCCTTAAAAAAACATCTCTTAAAAGTATTATCAATCCCGCAACTATTGCCACCACCGTCATTAAGAGAATGTCTCTATTCCTGATGTGGGACATCTCATGAGCGATGACTCCCTGTAACTCTTCTCGATTCATGGTTTTTAATAGACCTGTAGTAACACAAATCGCAGCATGTTTCGGATCCTTTCCGGTAGCAAAGGCATTAGGCTGGTTTTCATGCATTATATACACTTTGGGCTTTGGAACCCCAGCGGCAAGAGCTACTTCTTCCACTACATTGTGGAGAAGATAATATTCTTCCGGGTCTGCAGGTTCTGCACCTACTGAAGCCAACGCTATTTTATCAGACTGCTCATAAGCTATCCAGTTGTATAAGATTATAAAAATCGCTAAAAAAACTATACCTGTTATTCCCCAATTAAAATACCACACGAAAAAGTATCCTATGGCAAAAAGCATCAATGAAAACAGCACTATAAAGAAGTAAGTTTTTCTGACATTTTCTGCTTGGAGCTCGTATAAAGTCTTCTTGCCCATAATTCTCATCCTCACATTTTAAAACTGTACATTAATTGGTCCTCTCTCTCCTTCATCTACCGGATAATATTCCTTAGGGGTAAGTCCCATCATTTTAGCAACAATAGAAGCTGGAATCCTTTGCTGGGCAGCATTGTATTGCATAACTACATCGTTGTAAAACTGTCTTGCAAATGCTATTTTATTTTCCGTATTAGTAAGTTCTTCTTGTAATTTTAAAAAGTTCTCATTGGCTTTAAGTTCAGGATAGTTTTCGGCAACAGCAAATAATGTCCTTAACGCTTGTGTAATCTGATTATTGGCATCGCCTATCTCCCTTACACTACCAGAACCCATTGCTTTGGCCCTCAGTTCCCCCAGCTTTTCAAAAATCTCCTTTTCGTGAGCGGCATATCCTTTTACTGTATTAACAAGATTAGGTATTAAATCGTATCTCCTTTTCAGCTGTACATCTATCTGTGCCCATGCATTCTCTACTCTGTTTCTCAAGTTGATAAATCCATTATAAGTCAGTATAAACCAAAGCACTATTACTGCTATAATAGATAAAATTATCCACAACATTTTCAATCACTCCTTCAATTTTTATGCACTTTAATTTTATTACATTCTTCCAGAAAAAGCAACAAAATTAAACTTTTTTTAGGTCTTTATATGACTTAAGTCCGTGAATGGAATCCGCCTCAATTACAGCCTTTACTACAGCCTTTTCTACTGCCATCACTGCCAAAACCGCTAAAGCTGTAATGTCTACTCTTACCTCTCCCGTACCCATGACAAAGACAGTATCTCCATCAAACATTGTATGTACAGGCCTTATAGCTCTTGCATAACCATTATGAGCCATCATAGCGATTCTATTAGCCTCTGGTTTGGTTATTAAAGCATTAGTAACCACAACACCTATAGTCGTATTACCTTTAAATATATCCCTTTCAGGCTTGATGTTTTTTACTATCTCCCTCTCTGTTCCTACTAGTATTCTCTTCTTCTCATCTAAAAGCCCCGCCAATATTTCTCCTGTCTCAGGATCTATAACGTCTCCCAAAGCATTGACTGCAACTACAGCTCCTACTTTCAGCTCTCCAGCCTTGATAGCATAGCACCCTATTCCGCTTTTCATCGCTCTATTCATACCAAAAAGTTTACCAACTGTGGCTCCAGTACCAGCTCCCTTACTTCCACATTCAAAAATCCCCTTTTCAGCATTGACGCAAGCTCTATACCCCATTTCAAAATCTGGCCTCCTGTAGGGATTGCCTACAGAAAGGTCGAAAAGTATGGCGCTGGCTACTATTGGAACCTTTACTTTGCCTACCTCAATCCCCACCCCTTTTTCTTCTAAATATTTCATCACACCTGAAGCAGCTTCAAGTCCGAAGGCTGATCCGCCCGCCAAAACTACTGCATGAATTTTATCTACAAGATTTTCTGATCTTATAAGGTCTGTCTCCCTCGTACCAGGAGCTCCTCCCCGCACTTCTACGCCGGGAGTCGCTCCTTTTTCACACATTACAACGGTACACCCAGTCCCTGCTTCCAAATCCTCTGCGTTTCCCAGCCTTATTCCTTCAATTTCTCTGATATCTATTTCTTGAAGTTCCATTTCTCATTACCTCCATTTCTCAATTAAAACATTATGTGATATAATAAATTAAAGTCTCAAAGAGAAGGAGATAAAATATGAAGATCGAAATAAAACCTGTAAAGTCCCTTCAAGAACTCATGGTATTTATAAAATTACCCTGGCAAATATATAAAAATAACAGAAACTGGGTCCCACCTCTTATATCGGACATGAAAAACACCTTAAATAGAAAAAATCCTGCTTTTTTAAACATAGAATTTGAAATGTTTTTAGCCTTCAAAGAAGGTCAACCTGCGGGAAGAATTTTTGTCGGAATAGATAAAAATTTAAATCAAAGAAAAAATCTAAAAATGGGCTACTTTGCTCTGTTAGAAACTATAGAAGATTTCGACGTTTTCTTTGGATTAATGGATGCTGCTATCAACTGGTTAAAAGATAAAAACATCAATTTAATCAAAGGACCTGTTTCTCCTTTCGGCGTGAAAGGAGATGAATACAAAGGACTTCTTATTAATGCTTACGATATGCCTCCCGTCTTTATGAACTCTTACAATCCTCCTTATTACAAAAGTTTTATAGAAAGATATGGCTTCGAAAAAGACTATGACCTTTACGCCTATTACTTAGACCCTAAAAAACTTTTTGCAAAAGACCCTAAAAAAATCTTAGAGTATGCCCAAAAAAAGTACAACTTTTATCTCAAAAGCATCAATTTAAAAGCTATAGACAGGGAGGTGTTGGATTTAAAAAAAGTAATAGACCTTTCTGTACCTGATGAATGGGAAGACTTAGTCCCTCCTTCCCTCGAAGAAATAAAAGAAATGGCAAAAAAATTAAAACCGTTTGCAGACCCTGACCTCATAGTAATAGCAAGGTCACAGGAAAACCCTATTGGATTTGGCCTTGCTCTCCCTGATTATAATGAAGTCTTAATTCATATGAAAGGCAAGCTCACTCCTTTTTCTATAGCAAAATTTCTATGGTATAGGAAAAAAATTGAAGGAGTAAGATTCTTTACCATGTTCGTAGTTCCGGAATTCAGGCAAAAAGGAGTTTCTTACGCTATATATTACCAGACCTTTTTAAACGGCTTAAAGAAAAATTATTCCTACGGTGAAGGCTCTACTATTGGAGAGGACAATTTAAGAATGAGAAAAGATATAGAAAGCCTCGGAGGAATTCACTACAAAACTTACCGAATATATAAAAAGCTTCTATGAATTTTTCTTTTCAGGCACCTCTATTTTCTGGATATAACCCCCTTTTGAAACTCTATATCTTATACCTCTCCATTCAACATATGGATTAGATAAAGCGTACAAAAGATAAAAACTACCAAATATATCAAACAAAGGCCCCATTATAAAATCAACAATTTTTATTTCATTTTTTGTGACTTTTCTCATCAAAAGAGACTGTATTACTCTAAAAAAGAGAAAAATGAGCGACAAAAATATTACTCCTTTGCTTTTGGTTAAGATACCTATCATTAAAAATATCCAATACCAGGAAAGCATAAGTACAAATAAAGGTAACTCTGTGAGTATATGGGTTTTTATCCCTACCCCTATTCTTTTAGCATAATTTAAAGACCTCTCCATTGGAAGAACGTTCACATGGCACTCTACAAAGGGGCCTAAAACCAACTTATAACCCATCTTGTAAAGAGTCTCTCCTAAATGAAAATCCTCAAGAAGAGAACTACCAAATCTTTCAAGTCCTCCAACCTTCTCCAGCAAATCTTTTCTCATCGCAAAAGCTGCACCTGTAGCTCCCATATTGAGATTAAGCTTTGTGAAGAATGCCCATAAAAAGTCTGTTTCACTATTCTGAAGAAAGGTAAAAAACCTAGTCCAAAAGTCTTTTCCGCCTATATTCACTTGCCCGCAGGTAGTCATTCCTACCCCATGTTTTCTTAGAGGTCTCACCATTTTCACTATAAAATCAGGTTGCACTCTTATATCACTATCCACAAACACCAATGTTTGGTATTTTGCCAATTTCATACCATGAATCATATTAGAACTCTTCCCATTCAACCCTTCTATCAGAGGGTTAACTGTAATTGCCGCATCCAAATTTGGATAATAATCTTCAACCAGTCTTTTTACTACAGGAATAGCAGGGTCATTTTCATCCTGAAAACTGAAGACATGTTGAAGAGGTCCTCTATAATTTTGTTCAAAAGTAGACATTACGTTCTTTTCAAATTCAAAATCCAGATCCTTTATTGGATGTATTATAGTAACTCCTTCTTTTTCATCTTCTTCATTTGAATCTATCACATTGTATGTCCAATCCATATGTTTTTTTACAAAAAAGATTTGAGCAGCCCAGAAAAAAATGAAAAATAAGCCTAATAAAAGTTCTGCATAAAACATCGCAATCTCCTTTCCTCACTCTTTTTCAAGAAGCCCCACTGATTCCACATGATAAGTGTGGGGAAACATATCAATCAACTTTATTTTCTTAACAGAATATCCCTTTTCATTAAAAAGTTTTAAATCCCTCACAAAGGTCTCTGGATTACAAGAAACGTATATTATCTTCTCTGGACTCAACTTTGAAATATCCTCTATTGTTCTCAAGTTTATCCCAGCCCTTGGAGGATCAACTATCACCACATCGGGTTTTTCATTTATCTCTTTCAGCTTTTTAGAAACATCTCCTGCGAGAAATTCTATGTTGTCAAGCCCATTTAATTTCGAATTTTCCCTCGCTGAGATGACCGCCTCTTCCACTATCTCTATTCCAAATACTTTTTTTGCCACAGGCGCCATTATTATACCTATTGTTCCTGTACCGCAATAAAGGTCAAATACCACTTTCCCAGACACATCCCCTGCAAAGTCCCTCACAGTAGAATATATCCTTTCGGCACCATAGGAATTTGTCTGAAAAAAAGAAAAAGGGCTTATTTTAAATTTAAGACCTAACAATTCCTCAATCAAATAATCTCTTCCATAGAGTATCTCCATCTTTTCACATATCACTGCATCCGAAAGAGAATTATTATAAGTGTGTAAAATACCCACTAAATTCGCTATAAATTCTGCTTTTTTATAACGTTCGACCAGCTCATTAAAGTTGTGGTCTATCTGAGTAGTGGTTACGATATTTATCAAAAGTTCATTGTTTTTTGAAGCCTTCCTCACTACCAGATGCCTCAGGTACCCCTCATGAGTCTTTTTGTCATAAAAAGGCAATTCTTTTTGCAAAGCATAATCAAAGGCTATAGAAAGAGCTTTTTTAAAATCCTCGTCTACAATATTACACTTATCAGTCATCACTATCTCGTAAAACTTTCCCTTTCTGTGAAGCCCTAAGGCTTTATTTCCTTCTTTATCCCTTCCAAAAGTATATTCCATCTTATTCCTATAACCATAAACCCTTGGGCTAGCTTCTATGCCCAAAAATTCGAAATCGGCTATTCCTTCTTTTTCAAGGAGTTTTAACACTCCTCTTTCTTTTATCATCAACTGAGTCTCGTAGGTGAGATTCTGATAAGTACAACCTCCACACTCACCAAAATGAGGACAAGGGCTCTCTACTTCAAGAGGGGACCTTTCGATAATTCTTATAACTTCTCCTTCTAATTCTCCCTTTCGTTTCCGTACTCTTGCTTCTACCTTTTCTCCTATTACTCCGCCTCTGATTTTTATAGGTTTCCCCTCATAGAAAGCTATCCCCTTACCTTTAAAATCCATTTCTTCTACCTGCAAAGTCAAGACCTTTCCCTTTTTCATGGCTCATCTCCTTTCTTACATTACAAATTATACCCCAATTTCACTTATATTTCTAATGTAATTTTTAAAAAACCTTTACATAAATTAAATAAAATTGTATACTAAAACTTGGGCAAAAGTATTGTGAGGTGATATGAATGATACCTGATACTGTGTTAGGAGCCGTCTATCTTTCTATAGTAGATATGATTTTACTTTCATTGCTCCTTCTTTTAATTGGAGCCATACTCTCTAAAATTTTTCCCTTGTTTGGTAAATTAGAAAAATTTTTTAGCACAAAAAAATAAAAGGAGTGTAAGAAATGGAGTTATTGCTCAAACTTTTTCAAGATATGCTTCATACTACAGGCCTTGTCCATATCACATGGAGGAATATATTACTCATAATAGTAGGAATAGTTTTGATATACTTGGCAATTGTAAAAAAATATGAGCCTTTTCTTCTGCTGCCAATAGGATTTGGAAGCATAATTGCAAATGTCCCCGGCACAGGGTTATTAGATCCCGGAGGTCTCATACATTTTTTTTACTTAGGGGTTGAAAAGGTTATCTATCCGCCTCTCATTTTCTTAGGAGTAGGAGCAATGACAGATTTTGGTCCCATGATTGCAAACCCCAGCATAATGATACTCGGAGCCTTTGCTCACATAGGGATATTCATCGCCTTAATCGGGGCAAAACTTTTAGGTTTTAGCATATTTGAAGCCGGAGCAATAGGAATTATTGGCGGTGCAGATGGTCCGATGGCAATTTACGTAACACAAAAATTGGCACCACATCTTATGGCTCAAATATCAGTAGCAGCTTACTCTTATATGGCTTTAATGCCATTGATACAGCCCCCAATCATGAAGCTTCTTACCACAAAAAAAGAAAGACAGATAATGATGAAACAACTTCGTCCCGTATCAAAGACAGAAAAAATAGTTTTCCCTATATTCATAACCATTATAATAGACCTTCTACTCCCTCCCATAGCTCCTCTTATAACCATGTTCATGCTGGGCAATCTTCTAAAAGAGGCTGGGGTAGTAGATAGGCTTGCAAAAACAGCAAGCGGAGAATTTATGAACGTTATAACCATTCTTCTCGGTGTATCTATAGGTTCCACAATGAAAGCAGATACCTTCTTGACTCTTAAAACTTTAGAAATACTCTCCCTTGGACTGATCGCTTTTATGACAGGAACTGCAGGAGGCATTTTGGGAGCAAAGCTTTTAAACTACCTTTCTGGCGGAAAAATAAATCCCCTTATCGGATCTGCTGGTATTGCTTCTGTACCAATAGCAGCAAGAGTTTCTCACTCCGTCGCCATAAAAGAAAATCCATACAATTTCCTGATAATGCATGCTATGGGGCCCAACCTGGCAGGAGTCTTTGGAACGGCAATAGCAGGAGGAATAATGCTGGTTTTGTTGGGCGTCCACTGAAAAGTTTTTGTAACATCAAGGGTAATTTTTGAATAGTATATAGCAAATTATATTCTTCGGAGGAGTATATGTCATGTATTATCAAAACTATCACCCCCAAAATTTTACTCAGGAAGGCATTAGTATGAGGCTTGCTCAAGCCTATGTAATCATACAAAAATATATATCGGCATACCCACCAGAAGAAGCCCTCAGAAAAGGCACCATTTTCCCTGAATTGGATTTACCCTACAAGGCTGAAAGATGAGGTGAAATAAATGGAAGCTAATAAGATAGAACTCCTCAAAAAAATTATGGAACTGGAATTCGTATGCATAGACTTAAACTTGTACCTTGACACACATCCCGAAGACCAGAAAGCGCTAAACGACTATAACTACTATTCAGGACAGTTATCCCTATTGAAGCAGCAGTACGCTCAGTACTATGGCCCTCTAATGCCTTTTGGCCACTGTCAGAGTCAATATCCATGGAAATGGGTAGAAGAGCCCTGGCCTTGGGAAATAGAGTACTGACATTGAGGTGGAAAAGATGTGGGTATATGAAAAAAAGCTCCAGTATCCTGCTAAAGTATGTAAACCAGATATAAAAATGGCAAAATATTTGATAGCTCAGTACGGCGGACCGGATGGGGAATTAGCTGCAGCACTAAGGTACCAAACGCAGAGGTTTGTAATGCCAACTGGAAAAGCAAAAGCTATATTGACAGATATAGCCACTGAAGAGATGGCTCATCTTGAAATAATAGCTACCCTTGTATTCAAACTCTTAAAAGGAGTTCCGGAAGAAGTACTAAAAAGAGAAGGTCTGGGAGAATACTATGTAGAACATGATAAAACACCTTTTTATGTAGATACCACCGGGATGCTCTGGAGTGCTGCTTATATACAAGCAAAAGGCGATCCAATAGCAGACCTTCATGAGGACATGGCAGCCGAAGAAAAAGCTCGATCCACGTATGAACACCTTATAAATCTTACAGATGACCCTTGTGTAAAAGACACACTGCGCTTTTTAAGAGAAAGAGAAATAGTTCATTTC
Source organism: Caldanaerobacter sp. (assembly GCF_049701115.1). Taxonomy (NCBI): domain Bacteria; kingdom Bacillati; phylum Bacillota; class Clostridia; order Thermoanaerobacterales; family Thermoanaerobacteraceae; genus Caldanaerobacter; species Caldanaerobacter sp. The sequence goes on from NZ_JBNATX010000003.1 coordinate 46,961, forward strand.
CAGCGTTTTGGTGAAACTCTAATGGATATACAAGAATATTTGCAACATAAAAAATATTTCTAAAAAACAAGAAGGGCAATTCCTTTAATTAAAAAATCATACAAAAGGAATTGCCCTTCTTGTTGGAAGGAGGGAAACACAATCATTCACATACATCTACCCATTCTCCTTCTACAATTTTATCCAGATCTTCTACCCTGACTTCTAAAGCAGCATTAACATCACCTGCTGCCGGATATACTATCTCATAGTTTTTTAAAGAAACATCGTAATATACCTCAACAGGGGTTTTTAGACCATAAGGACAAACTCCTCCCACAGGATGTCCTGTAATTTCAAGCACTTCTTCTGGAGTGGCCATTTTTGCCTTGCTTTTAAAAGTATTTTTAAATTTTTTGTTATCTATCTTTTTGTCACCGGATGTAATTACCATGATATACCTGTCTTTCAGTTTAAAAAGCATTGATTTTGCTATTTCACCAGGAGTAACACCTAAAGATTCAGCTGCTTTTTCTACAGTGCTAGTATCCTCAAAGGTCTTCACTTCAAGTTTTATACCTCTCTCTTTAAGAAACTTTTCTACAGCTTCTTTAGACAATTCTACCACCTCATCAAAACTTTTTTAAAAACTGCAGGTTTTGCAAACCAAAGCCTGCTTTAAGAAAAACTTATCTGCAATCTTGACAGCATCTTGTGCTGTTTTCCCATAGTAATCTGCTCCTATTTTAAAGGCATAATCTTCTGTTAAAACAGCTCCTCCTACCATCACTTTTGCTTCTGTCTTTTCTTTAAGCATTTTTATAATCTTCTCCATATTGAAAAGAGTAGTAGTCATAAGGGCACTCAATCCCACCAAAGGGGCACCGGTCTTTTTAACTGTCTCTACTATGACTTCCCCCTTGACGTCTTTGCCAAGGTCTATGACTTCATAGCCGTAATTTTCAAGTAATACTTTAACTATATTTTTGCCTATATCGTGAACATCTCCTTCTACTGTAGCCAATACTATGGTTCCCTTCGAAGCGCTTCCCTTGGGAAGCCTTTCCTTTATAAGTTTAAAAGCTCCTTGAACCACCTCCGCAGAACTTAACAGCTGTGGCAAAAAGTATATCCCTTTTTCATACCTATCCCCCACTTCCTTAAGAGCAGGAATTATCACATCATCTACAATAGAAAGTGGATCTTTATCTTCAAGAAGTCTTTTTACCACATCCTCAACTCCAGCCTTTTTCCCCTCTAAAATCTGCTCATAAAGCCTTTCATTTAATTCCTTATTTTCTCCTCTTAAAATCCGATCATTTCCCCTGTTTTCTTCTGATTTTGCCCTCTGCCCATAAATCCTTAAATAATACTGACTTCCCTTATCTTTATTGAGTAAGACCATAGAAGCTCGCAAGGTATCCATCAGCGCTTCATCACAGGGATTAACAATAGCTGTAGTAAGCCCATAAGCTGCGGCCATCGCCAAAAAAGCAGAATTTATCAACTTCCTCTCTGGAAGCCCAAATGAGATATTGCTGAGCCCCACCACTGTATTTACTCCCAAATTCTCTGTTATTTCTTTAATCGCCTCTAAAGTTTCCACAGCAGCTGACTGTTCAGAAGAAACAGTAAGGACGACAGGGTCTATTATGACATCCTCTTCGGGAATTCCGTACTCCTTAGCTTTTTCTAATATTTTCTTAGCATTTTCAACTCTTTCTTCCCTGTCTTTGGGCAAACCCTTTTCTCCCACAGTCAAACCCACGACACAGGCTCCATATTTCTTAACTATCGGCAGGATCTCCCTTAAGCTTTCTTCTTTAGCATTAACCGAATTTATTATAGGTCTACCTCTTAAAACTCTTATTGCCTTTTCTATAGCTGCCACACTTGTGCTATCCAACTGTAAAGGCAAATCTACAGCATTGGCTACTGCAAAAGCCACTTTAGGAAGCATCTCTTCTTCCTTTATTCCCGGAACTCCAACATTGACGTCCAGTATTTCTGCACCGCATTTTTGCTGCTTTAAAGCTTCTTCAACAGCCAACCCAACATCTCCGTTAACAAGGGCTTCACTTAATTTCTTCTTGCCGGTAGGATTGATCCTTTCTCCTATAACTCTCAAAGGATATTCTTTCCCTATAAAAACTGTGCGCGTATTAGAAGAAACAGCTGTGAATCTGTTTTCTATTTTCTTAGGTTTTAAACCATAAACTGCTTCTTTAACAAGCTTTATATAATAAGGATTAGTTCCACAACATCCTCCTACTATGGAAGCCCCTTTTTTCACAAGTTGTGGAAAGAAACTCGCGAATTCTTCCGGCTTTAAATCGTAAACCGTTTTGCCATCTCTTATAACAGGCATTCCTGCATTTGGCTGAGCTATTATAGGAATGCGAGCCACTTGAGCCATCTTCTCCACAACATCCACCATTTTATCTGGACCTGTTGAACAATTGACCCCTATAGCATCAAGCCCCAGCCCTTGAAGGCTTACCACTACAGTGACTGGGTCTGAGCCCATTAGAGTTCTCCCATCTTCTTGGAATGTCATTGTACATATCACTTTCAATTTCGTATTTTCTTTCGCTGCTAAAATCGCAGCTTTTGCCTCTAGCATATCTGACATTGTCTCTATAAGCACTATATCCGCCCCTGCTTTTTCTGCCGCAACAACTACTTCCTTGAAAACCTCATAAGCTTCATCAAATGTCATGTCTCCAAAGGGCGCAAGAAGTTCCCCTGTTGGACCCACTGAAAGAGCTACTGGTAGATCTTTCGCTGCTTTCCTTGCAATTTCCACTCCCTTCACTACGATCTCTTCTACACGATCCTCCAAGCCATATTTTTTAAGTTTTATCCTATTTGCCCCAAAAGTGTTGGTCTCTATTACTTCAGCTCCTGCCTCAACATAACCTTGGTGTACATCAAAAACTATCTCCGGCTTTTCCAAATTCATATATTCTGGGCATTCACCCGCTTTAAGTCCCCGTTCTTGAAGTTGGGTACCCATAGCACCGTCAAACACTACTACTCTATCTCTACACTCCTTAAAAATGTCTATCAAATCATGTCCCCCCTACTTTGTCTCAACTTCTTTTTCCACTAATGGCATTTCTTCTATCCGCGAAAGTATCTCAAAAACGAAGTCCACACTTCCCATAGGCATCACGTGAATACCTGCAACCCTATCTTTTATCTCTTCAATGAATTCGACAGCTAGTCTCAATCCCTCTTCTTTTCCACCCTTTTCGAGTTTTTCTAATATCCTTTTAGGTATTTCTATCCCAGGTACTTTTTCTATCAACTTTAAAGCCATTTTATAGCTCTTCAATGGAAGAACGCCAACCAAAATAGGCACCTTTACTTCTTTTGCCTTATCTAAAAACTTAAAAAGAACTTCTTTATCATATACCGGCTGAGTCTGTATAAATTCTGCTCCTGCTTCCACCTTTTGATAAAGTTTCTCTATAGCTTCTTTCCTTAGGTCATTAGGATTAGCGGTTGTTCCTGCACAAAAAGAAGTGGGAGAATCAATCTTATTTCCATTATAATCAACGCCAGAATTCAAGGCCCTTATCATCCTTAAAAGCCCAATAGAATCTACATCGTATACGCCCTTTGCTTGAGGTGTATCTCCTAACAGAGGGCTATCCCCTGTTAATGCTAATATATTTCTGACTCCCAAGGCATAAGCCCCTAAAAGCTCTGATTGAAGCCCTATAAGATTTCTGTCTCTGCAAGTCAAATGAAAAATAGTTTCGATATTGAGATGATCTTGAAGTATGTGCGCAAGAGCAATGGGACTCATCCTCATGTTTGCCATCGGAGAATCGGTTATATTAATAGCGTCCACTATCCCTTTTAACTTACGTGCTTCTTCTATAGCCTTGGTTACTTCAATCCCTTTTGGCGGAGAAATCTCCACGGTTATCACAAATTTCTTTTCTTTAAGTTTATTACACAACCTATCATTTTTCAACATCTATGCCCCTCCTTTTTAAAAATAAAAAAGTCCCTTCGCTAAAAGAAGAGACTCCAAGAATCTCTCATCTTTCAGCGAAACCGCTGCAGGAATTGGCACCATGCACTAAGGCTGGTTGCCGGGTTTCATCGGGCCAGTCCCTCCACCTCTCTTGATAAGAGATTTTAAAGTATTAAATTGTTAAACTATTTAAACTATATGATACTATGGATTAACTCCTATGTCAATAGAAATTTTTTAGTCCTCTCTAAAGATTTTGCAGGCCTTTAACTTTTTTAAAATAAATCTGTAAATTTTTTATGTTATTTGCTATACTATGATTGTAAAGAATATAAATTTTCGAGAAAGGAATGTTTTTCATGTTCTCATCTCTTATTTTTGGTATCCTTTCTATTGCATCAATTATACTTTACGGTTTAATCTGGTGGAAAATTTTTGATAAAACTGGTTATGGAGGAACATATGGCCTTTTGATGTATATACCTATTGTGAATTTTATAATGCTTTTAGTATTAGCATTCACTGAGTGGCCCGTACATAAGATATAAAAATTATTGAGCAATAACACTATTTTTATTTTTAATAGCTTGTGCAAGCCCTTGCATAACTAAAAGTTTAATATTATAATATACTTAACTACTGCACAAATAAGGAGGATCAATATGGAAAATAAAAAACTTCCGAGAGTAGCTTATTTTTGTATGGAATACGGCCTTGAGTCAAATTTCAAACTTTACGCTGGAGGTTTAGGTATTCTAGCAGGGGATTACCTTAAAGCTGCAAAAGAAATGAATCTCCCAGTAGTAGGAATAGGAATACTCTGGAAACAGGGCTATACTGAACAACACATTGGTGAAGATGGATATCCCTATGATGCATACCGCAACTACACTCGAAATTATGACTTTTTGAAAGACACGGGAGTGAAAGTAAAAGTAAAAATAAGAAATAAAGATGTGTATTGCAAAGTATGGCTGGTAGACAGTTTTGATAACGCCCCTCTCTATCTTCTGGACACAGACATCCCCGAAAACGGCGACAGATGGATAACCGGACAGCTTTACGGCTGGTTTGGTGAGGAAAGGGTTGCACAAGAAATCGTACTGGGAATTGGTGGTGTAAGAGCTTTAAGAGCTTTAGGAATAGATGTAGACATATATCATTTCAACGAAGGTCATGCTGCATTAGCAGGAATCGAACTCATAAGAGAAAAAATGGAAAACGAAGGGCTAACTTTTGAAGAAGCCTGGGAAGCGACTCGCAGGGAAATAGTATTTACTACTCATACTCCTGTAAAAGAGGGGAACGAATCCCACGACCTAGAACTTTTAATGTACATGGGTGCCAACAACGGGCTTACTATAGAACAGATGGCTCAAATCGGTGGAGTGCCTTTTAATATGACGGTGGCTGGATTAAGGCTTTCTAAAATTGCAAACGGCGTATCCAAGCTACATGGTCAGACCGCCAATAAAATGTGGGAGCATATAGAAAATAAAGCGCCAATAATCTCCATAACCAATGGAATCCATAGAGGTACCTGGGTAGACGAAAGAATTATAGAAGCCTACAAAAAAGGTTCTGGACTTTTAGAAACCCATAACCTTCTTAAAAAAGAATTAATAGACTTCGTATATAAAAAAACAGGAGTAAAATTGGATGCAAATAAACTTCTCATAGGCTTTTCACGAAGAGCAGCTCCTTATAAAAGAAGTGATTTAATCTTTACGAATGAAGAAATTATAGGGAAATATTTAAAAGAAAAAGACATACAAATAGTATTTTCCGGAAAGGGCCATCCGCTGGATGATGTAGGAAAAGAAATCGTGGCAAGAATAGTATCCATGGCAAAAAAATATCCTGACAGTGTAGTATTTTTGGAAGACTATGACATGACCATTGGCAAGATGTTGACAAGAGGAGCAGATGTATGGCTAAACAATCCAAGAAGGCCTCTTGAAGCAAGCGGAACTTCTGGCATGAAGGCAGCGATGAATGGAGTTTTAAACTTGAGCATTCTTGATGGTTGGTGGCCAGAAGCCTGCATTGATGGAGTAAATGGCTGGCAATTTGGAGATGGGTTTGAATCAGATAACTTTGAAGAACTTGATAAGCACGATGCAGAAGCTCTATATGATGTGCTTCTCAATAAAGTAGTACCCACTTACTACAACGATAAGAAAAAATGGGAAGAAATGATGAAAGAAAGCATAAGAACTACTTTTGAAGCCTTTTCTGCAAATAGAATGCTTCAAGAATATTATGACCTTATGTATACCAAATAAAAAGTCCGGGTGAGTACCCGGACTTTTTACTATCCCCTCAATCTTTTTTCTAACTCTTCCCTTTCTTTTTCAAATCCAGGTCTTCCTAAAAGCGCAAACATGTTTTTCTTATAGGCTTCTACTCCCGGCTGGTCAAAAGGATTAACGCCATTTAGGTATCCACTTATTGCACAAGCCATTTCAAAGAAGTAAACTAAATTTCCAAAGTAGAAAGGCGTTATTTCCGGAATGTTAACTACTAAATTGGGCACTCCTCCGTCTGTATGAGCAAGAAGCGTCCCCTCAAAAGCTTTTTTGTTTACAAAATCTATCGTCTTCCCTGCCAGGAAGTTAAGCCCATCTATGTTGTCTCTATCTTCTTTTATGAGGATATCTTTCGCAGGTTTCTCCACATTTAATACAGTTTCAAATATGTTCCTGCTGCCTTCTTGTATGAATTGTCCCATAGAATGAAGGTCAGTAGTAAAATCTACAGAAGCAGGGTAAATTCCCTTTTGGTCTTTCCCCTCGCTTTCGCCAAATAACTGTTTCCACCATTCAGCAAAATAGTGAAGCCTTGGTTCGTAATTCACTAATATTTCTATGACTTTCCCTTTTCTGTAAAGAATGTTTCTCAAAATAGCATACTGCATGCTTATATTCTCATTTAAATCTTCCTTTGTATATACAGTTGAAGCTTCGTACGCTCCTTCCATCATTTCGTCTATATTTATACCCGCTACTGCTATAGGCAAAAGTCCTACTGCGGTGAGTACAGAATACCTTCCTCCTACATCATCAGGTATCACAAAAGTCTCATACCCTTCGGAATCAGCTAATTTTTTCAAAGCACCTTTTTCTTTGTCTGTAGTAACATATATTCTAGACCTGGCCTTATCTTTGCCGTATTTCTTCTCCATAAAATCTCTAAATACTCTAAAAGCTATTGCAGGTTCTGTTGTCGTGCCAGATTTAGATATTACATTTATAGAAACTTCTTTTCCTTCTATGAGTTCAAGTAAGTCACTTAAATATGTAGAACTTATGCTGTTTCCAGCAAAATAAATCTCCGGCGTCTTCCTCTTACTTTTTGGCAATAAATTATAAAAGGAATGAGAAAGCATTTCAATTGCCGCTCTTGCCCCTAAATAAGAACCACCTATACCTATAACTACAAACACATCAGAATCTGATTGAATCTTTTCTGCTGCTTTTTTTATGCGTTCAAACTCTGATTTATCATAATCTTTGGGAAGACTTACCCATCCTAAAAAGTCATTTCCTTGAGCATTTTTATTAAGTACCATCTCAAGAGATAACTTTGCATGCCTTTCCATATATTCAATTTCCTTTTCACTTACAAATTGCAATGTTTTTGAATAATCAAAACCTATCAATTTCCTCATATGTAAACCTCCATTCTTTATTTACATACTTATTTTATACCATAAATCTATGTTGTTCAAGTTTTTCAAAAGTATGTATAAGTTTACTTAGCTTTATTTTTACATACCCATAAATTTCTGTCAATCTTTTTGGAATTTTTACTTTATGGGATATAATATAAGGAGGAGGTGCAATTATGGAGGCTTTAGAAGTTTTAAAAAAGAGGAGAAGCATAAGAAAATACATTGATAAACCCATCCCAAAAGAAATTTTAGAAGATATCATAGACTGTGCAAGACTTGCCCCTAGTGGAAATAATGCTCAGCCATGGCACTTCATTGTCATAACAGACAAAGAAAAGCTCAAATTCATATCAGAAAAAACAACCTACGGAGATTTTATCAAAGATGCAGCAGCCTGTGTGATAGTATACTGCGAAAAAGACAATAAACATCATTTAGAAGACGGTTCCGCTGCTACGCAAAACATACTACTTGCAGCCACTGCCTATGGAATAGGTTCTTGCTGGGTAGCAGGTTATAATAGAAGTTATGAAAAGGAAATAAATGAATACTTAAACGTGCCTGATAATCTCCGCATGATATCAATAATATCGCTCGGTTACCCTGCTGAAGATCCACAACCCAAATACAAAAAAGACCTTTCTGAAGTTTTACACTGGGAAAAATTTTAAGAGAAAGAGGGGGTAAAATTGTCAAAAGTAGTTGAACGTTTTTTGAGATATGTAAAATACCACACAACTTCAGATGAAAATTCCAACACTTTCCCGAGTACAGAAGGACAGCTTATCTTTGCAAGAGAACTGGCAAAAGAATTAAAAGAATTAGGACTATCTGAGGTAGAGGTAGACGAAAATGGATACGTCACAGCACTGCTTCCTGCCAACACAGATAAAAAAATCCCTACAATAGGTTTTATAGCTCATATGGATACAAGCCCTGACATGTGCGGTAAAGACGTAAAACCGCAAATAATTGAAAATTATGACGGAAATGACATAGTGCTAAACAAAGAAAAGGGCATAATCCTCTCTCCCAGTGAATTCCCCGAATTGAAAAACTACATAGGAAAGACATTGATAACAACAGATGGCACTACCCTTTTGGGGGCTGACGACAAAGCTGGAATAGCAGAGATAATCACCGCAATTGAGTATTTGATAAATCACCCGGAAATAGAACATGGCAATGTAAAAATTGCCTTTACTCCTGACGAAGAAATTGGAAGAGGAGTAGACAAATTCAACGTAAAAAAATTCGGCTGCGATTTTGCCTACACTGTAGACGGAGGAGAACTTGGCACTATAGAGTACGAAAATTTCAATGCTGCTAGCGCCAAAATAAAGATACACGGCAGAAACGTTCATCCTGGAACCGCAAAAGGCAAAATGAAAAATTCCATTTTAATAGGAATAGAGCTTCAAAACATGCTGCCAGAACTAGAAAGACCTGAACACACAGAAGGATATCAGGGCTTCTACCACTTAAATAACTTTCAAGGCACTGTAGAAGAAACATCAATGTATTACATCATAAGAGATTTTGACAAACGGACTTTTTCAGATAAAAAGGAATACATAAAAAGGGTAGTAGAAACTCTAAATAAAAAATATGGTGAAGGTACAGTAGAGCTGGAACTTAAAGACCAGTATTATAACATGAGAGAAGTTATAGAAAAGCACATGCACATAGTAGAAACTGCCATGGAAGCAATGAGGTCTCTAGGGATAGAACCAAAGGTAGTACCAATAAGAGGAGGAACTGACGGAGCACGACTGAGTTTTATGGGACTTCCTACGCCCAACCTCTTTACAGGAGGCCATAATTTCCATGGTAAATACGAATTTATACCTGTAGAATCGATGAAAAAAGCTGTGGAAGTTATAGTAAAAATCATAGAACTTTATGGAAAAAAAGAATAGCTTATTTGTTATCTTTTGTTTTGTTAGTAAAGTTTTCCTTAATTTTAAGTGGCATTTTGTGTTAATGCTTGTAAATCGCATTTACACACAAAATGCCACTTCTTTATTTTGTCAACCAACTGAAGATAGCTTATTTGCTATCCTTTTAGTTGCTCCTCAAAAAATTTTACAGATTCTTCTATTGCCTTCCTTTCCCACTCGAGATTTTTAAAGGTATGGTCTGCTCCCTCTATAGCTACTCGGAAAGCAAGATCGCCATATACCTCTTTTAATATCTTATCGGAAACACTAAATTCTACCGCCTCATCCTTAGTCCCATGGACTATCAACACTTTTTTATCATATCCTTTGGACATTTTAAAAATATCATATAAAGCTATATCCTCTACAAAATCTCTACTGAGTTTTAGCCCACCTATGTCAACATATCCTAGACTTTCCATGATTGCTCCATACTGCCTTGCTCCCTCTGCCATTATGAGCTCCGGCATATTAAAAGCAGGTGCCCATAAGACTAGCGCCTTAATATCCTCCTTCTTCTCTTTAGCTATTATACCTGCTATAGCTCCTCCCATACTGAGTCCCAAAAGACCTATTCTTTCTACATCCGTAGTCGGCTGCCTTTTAACGAAATCTAAAATCTGTCGTGCATCCTCTAATTCACCGCTAAAGGTCATTTCACTAAAATCTCCATCGCTTTCCCCTGAACCGTAAAAGTCAAATCTCACACTGCCTATTCCCGCTTTTTCCAAAGCTCTGGACATTTTTACAAAAATAAAATGAGACTCTACCTTATTTCCTGTAAAACCGTGAAACATAACTACCATAGGAACTTTTTCGCGAGCTTCGTCAGGTAAATGCAACATACCTCTTAACGTTTTGCCATCGTATGTGAATTCGACAGCCTTCTGCATAGTATCACCCCCCAAGAAATTGGCAACTTAGTTAACTCAATTATACTACATATAAGAAAACTTTTCCACTAACCCTTCGTTTTTTCCCTTACTATATCTCCTTCCACTAAGTGACTGCATAAAAGAGGAGAATTAATATCAAAATTTTTTACATTTTTTCTTATCGCTTCTCTACTTGAATTGGCATAACAGTATATGCATCCGTGAAGGCATGTATCGTAAGTTCCTATGTCAACACTTTCATCGCATCCACAAAATTTTCTCTGGTTTTTATCCTTTTTAACCTGTAATTTTTTCCCTGATATTCTCTCAATGAGAGATTTATCCACACATTTTGCAGGAAAAACTCCAAAAGGAGAAAGGTCTTCCTCTTCAGCACATACTTCTATTTTAATTCCATTTTCCTTGGCTATTTCATAAAATTTTGAAGCGACTTCTATCTTCTCCTCCCTACTTATGGGATGTGCTCCTATTTTTCTTAAATTTTTTTCTATTTTAGAGTAAAAAGTTACAAAACTTATTATGCACTTTTCCGTAAAGTCGGCTAAATGAGAGGTTAGCCATTTAAAGCTATCTACATGATATTTGATATCAAATTCCGGAGTAAGTATTATTGGGTCATAGCGCCATATCACTCTTTCTTTACCTATTGTTTTAGAAAGATTTTGAAAAATTTTTATAACTAAATCTTTGTCCGTGACATTTCTTTCAATTGCCTTATCGTATGGATTTAAAGTAAACAAAAAATAGTAAGGATATTCCTCAAGGAGATACAGTTTTTTCATCATTTCCGCAGGATTTTTTGTCCAAAATACAAAACCCTCCACCCAATTCTTTGTCAGAGGAACTTTTGTCACTTGGTGAAAATTAAAAGGATTCCTTACCATAACAAAACCTTTTTCAAGTCTTTTAAAAAACCATTCACTATAAAAAGCTGGTATATCAGTCCTTCTGCTAGCACTTACTATCATACTTTCCCTCTTCTCACATACTCATGCTTTTTATCAGCACTTTAACTTTATCACTGATGTTTTATTATGTCAATAAAAGTGCATGTGTTATAATACTGTTAGTGCAATTTTTGAACTATACATAAAACAGCGTTAAAGCTTGCTTTGTACTAGTTTCAGGGGGTGTTATATGAGTAGCAAAAAAGAAGTAAAAGAAATACTCAACTTGGCTTTACCTGCTGTAGGGGAAATGCTTCTTTACATGGTAGTATGGGTACTGGACACCATGATGGTGGGACAATTCGGCGGAAAAGACAGCGTTAGCGCTGTAGGACTAGCGTCAGAAATAATATACACTTTCGCTGCAATATTTGTAACAATGGGAATAGCCATAGGAGTTACCTCTTATGTTGCTCGAAGCATTGGAGCTCAAGAATTTGAAAAGGCAAAAAGGTATGCCAGTCAGGGAATCTTTTTAGGGATACTAGGCAGTTCTATAATTTCTTCTCTAATGTTCCTACTGGCAGAAAAAATACTAATCTTAGCTGGTGCAAGTGGAAACGTCCTTGCGCTGGGAAAAGTTTTTATGAAAATAGCTTCTGTAGGGATATTCTTCAACATGGTGATGAGCACATTAAATGCCATTTTAAGAGCTACAGGAAACACTAAAACTCCCATGACAGCTGCTGCTATTGTAGTGATACTCAACATTCTACTGGATTGGATTCTAATCTTTGGAAAGCTGGGCTTTCCTGCTCTAGGGGTTAAAGGGTCTGCTATTGCTACGACAATCGCCCACATAGTAGGATTTGCCTTTGTGTTATGGTATTATATAATCCAGAAAACCTTGAATCTAACTTTTAGAGATGTTTTACAATATCATCATAAGTTAGCCACAGAAATAATAAAACTTTCTATTCCCGCCTCACTTCAAGAAGCAGCTTTTGATATAAGTAGGCTCTTATCTATTTTCATGATAATGCATCTGGGCACAGTAGCTTTTGCTGCAAATCAAATAGCTACAACTATAGAGTCTATTTCCTTCATGCCAGGATGGGGATTTGCTGTCGCTGCAACCACTATGGCAGGACAAATGGTGGGGGCAAAAAATTATGAAGGGGCTATTAGGTACACGAGAATTTCTGCCACATTTGCCGCCTCTATCATGGGAACAATGTCTTTACTGTTTCTCACAATACCCAAACTTTTAATGAGAGCCTTCATAAACGATCCAGAAGTAATAGCAGTGGGAGCTTTATGCCTTATGGTAGCTTCAATAGAACAGCCCTTTATGGCTCTAGGAATGGTGTACGGGGGTGGTTTAAAAGGAAGTGGAAATACAAAAATTCCTTTTATCATATCCACAATCTCAAGCTGGCTGATTCGATTGCCTTTAATGTACGTGGTCATATACATCCTTAAATGGGGAGTCGTAGCAGTTTGGTTTGTAACTGCTCTCCAGTGGTCTTTCGAGGGAACTGCCATGTACCTATTCTTCAAGAGAGAGATAAACAAACTAAAAAGAGCAGTAAAAGGGTAACTCCCTTTTACCGCTCTTTTAGACTTTTTCTACTTCTTTCAAAGCCTGATCGAGGTCAGCTATTATGTCTTCTACATCCTCTGTAACAAAGCCACGCTTTCCACATGATAAGTATAGGGGAACATGTCAACAGGCTGTACTTCTACTGTCCTGTAGCCCGCATCTTCTAAATACCTTAAATCTCTGGCAAGAGTGGAAGGATTGCAGGATACGTACACGATCCTTTTCGGGTTTATACCCACAATAGCCTTTATAACTTCCTTATCGCATCCATCTCTTGGCGGGTCAACTATTACAACTTCCGCTTTTACTCCTTCTTTGTAAAGTTTGGCTATTTCTCTTTCTGCTTTACCCCATACGAATTTTACATTTTTCACCCCGTTTATTTGAGCATTCTTTTCTGCATCCTCTACCGCCTCTTTTACCACTTCAATTCCGTACACAAAAGAGGCTTTTTTTGCTGCAAACAAAGAGATGGTTCCAATTCCTGAATAAACGTCTATTACCACTTCCTTCCCTGTTAGCCCGGTGTACTCAATAGCTTTATCGTATAAAATTTCTGTCTGAACGGGGTTTACCTGAAAAAAAGAAAGAGGAGATATCTCAAATTTTAAATCTTTTATAAAATCTTCAATGGTGCTCTTCCCATAAATTACAATATTCTTATTTCCCAAAACCATTTTGCCCCTGCTGGTATTGACATTTAAAATCACACTTTTGAGTCCAGCAACTTTTTCCTCCAGAGTCTTTATCAGCTTTTCTCTGCAAGGTATATCATCGCCATTCGCAACAATTATTGCCATAACTTCGCCAGTTTTGAAAGCAACCTTTGGCACTACATGTCTTACAAGCCCATCTCCTTTCTTTCTGTCATAAACACTCACATCGCATTCCTTTAACCACTCTCTTACCCCTTCTACGACCTTATTGCTTAAAGGATGCTGTATAAGACAATTATCTACAGGTACAATTTCGTGGGAATGAAAAGAATAAAACCCTGTTATCTTTTCTTTCCCTATTTCGTCCACTACAAATTGCCCTTTGTTTCTGTAATTCAATGGATTCTCCATTCCTATCGCATAGTGAACTTTTGTATAAATCTTTCCTATTCTCTCTAGATTATCCTTTACCTTCTGAGTCTTGTATTCAAGCTGGCCTTTATAACTTAAGTGTTGCAAAGAACAACCACCACACCTATCAGCATAGGGACAAAGAGGATTTACTCTATGTTGGGACTCTTTCAATATTCTTACTGTGCGGCCTCTAAGGTAATTTTTATGGACCTCCTCTATCTCTATAATAACTCTTTCTCCCTTTAAGGCTCCTTTCACAAAAACAGCTATTCCATCGATTCTTCCAACTCCCTCCCCCTCGTGTCCCATACTAGTGATATCTACTTCGTATTTTTCACCTATTTTTACTTTATTCAAGGTCGCTTCCCTCCTCCAAAGAGTATTATAACCTATCGCAAAAAGAAAAAATATAGAGGAGTTTTACTTCTCCCCTAATACATACCTTTTATATACAATTTGTGGCATATCAACTACCTTCCCCTCTATGTTAGATGCAAAAAGCACCACATATTCCGCATGAGCCCAATTGAGAGGAGAAGCCGAATCTGTAGGCAGTCCTGTATCTTCCCAAATTTGCTCTGACAAGACAAAACCTTCATTAGCAAAATTTCTCATATACTCTAGATAGTCATCTGCTTTTTTCCCTGCTGCAATTTCGTACATCCCTCTCTCTCCTGTAAGAAGAGGCCATAATCTGCCTTTACCTTTGCCATGATAAAGTTCTCCTTTGGCGGGTTCACCATAGCCATCATGATTGTACCTGTACCACGAAGGCCCTTTAGGAGTATTTACTTTAAGGAGGCTATCAACTACCGAAATAGTATTCAATATCTTTGGGTCATCATAAGCTTTTACTCCTAATCTTACAAGCTCCAAAAAGCTCGGATCTACGATCTCTTTTTGATCATAAACACCTCCTCCATTAGCAATTCCTATCAAAAAGTCTGCATTGGGGTCTGGTAGTCCCGCAATCCGTATGTAATACTCTCCATTTCCATACGGTCCTTTCGTTGTATAGGTAAGTGTATCTATTAGCTTCTGCCATTTATCTGCTGTTTCAAGATATTTCTTCCATCTTTCCATATCTTTATTCTGTTTTGCAATATCAGCAGCACATACAAGTCCTGCTACTTCAGCGGCCATAGTAGCAGGTGAATATCCTCCTATCTCTTCCCACCGCTCCTGACCGGTCTTTGGACCTACTTTTACTATAAAGTCAGCTAAAGGCTTAACCAGTTTCTCGTACAGGTCATATCGTTTAAGATGATACGCTAAAATTATAGGGTCAGCCTGTTCATCCATTTGAATGCCATTCCAGTAAGGTTCCCCATTTATCCAGGTATTCTGTGGCATAAAACCATTCTTTTCAATCACTTCTGTCATAAAATCCAAAGCCCTATTAGCAGAATCTATATCTCCAGCTGCAATAAAGGCATTAGCTATGTGGTATAGATCTCTTGCCCAAACTAAATGATATCCCCCTTTATTTTCATCTCCCTGTCCTTCTCCCCAGGGAATCGATAAAGAAGCGATAAAAGCCCCTTTGTTAGTTTTATCCTCACTGGCCTTTAAAAACATCAAACTTGTATAATACAGCTCGTCTGCTTTTTTATTAAAGTTTTTGAGGCCATCACAGTACTTATTCCATTCTGCTATATAAACACCTAACATTTTATCATAATTATCCTTTAAAGTGCTAAGAGCTGTCTTTAAAGCCTCTTCTTCGCTTTCCCCAAATGAAAGTACAACCTTAAACTCCGCTTTGTCCTTTAAATCAATTTCAATCCCCTCTATTATATTACCCCTTGCTTTATCGAAACTATATACAAGGCGCCTGTTTTTCTTCAAATCAGTTACAGGATCATTTACACCATTATATCCTATAGAATATCCCTTCCATGCTGCATCAGTCATCAAAGCAGAGTATACATCGTTCCTTTTAGCTAAAAAGCTATATACCCCATTTGCTCTTACTACATACCCTTCATTATCTGCGCTCTGATTAAAAATATGAGGGCTGTACAACAAATAAAGCTTATAATCTTCCAAATTTCCTTTCAAAGCTTCAAATTTGACCTTCATTACAAGTGAGTTTCTTCGGGGGTCAGTAAAAATTTCTTTGGTTATTTTATAACGTCCATCTTTATCCACATTGACAAGCCGATAGGCTAAAGACCTGTCATTTATCCTTTCTACCTTGCTCGTTGAATCAATTGTCTCATCTGAAACAAAAGTTTTCCCGTCTGTGACGATAAATTTTAAAAATTTACTATTAGCCCTGTCGATAGCAGGGTAATAAACTTCCGATATAGCTCCTCTTGATAAAGTAAACCAAACTTTCGATATATCATTATTAGCAGTACCGATTCCCTGCTTTTGCCCAGGTCCCCAGGTACCTCTTTCTCCAGGTTGTTGAGGGGCTTCTGATTTATCTAAATGCTCTATTTTGACATATGAGACATCAGAAGTACATCCAGAAAGTAGAACAACGGAAAACATTAAAATCATAACAAAAATGCTGATTTTTTTAATCATTAACTTTTCCCCCTTACACGCGCAAACGTTTGTCAGCATATCAAAAAAAAAGAAAAGAGAAGGTTACCCTCTATGACAATTATATCCAAATTCTATGTAATATATACCTAAACTCCCTGGTCATTGAACACATTCCAACAACATTTGATATACCTCTGGCAAAACCTTTTTCAAATTTATCGGTTTTCTCGTACTATCAGTAAAAGGGTGCTCGGTATGACCCTGAGCCAAAAGTTTCCCATCGTCTTTCCTTATTATTTCATATAAAAATTTTATTCTAGTTCCCGTCACAAATTCAAGTCGAGTCCTTATTATAATCATATCATCGTAAGAAGCAGAAGAAAAATATTTACAGTGAGCCTCGATTACAGGAAGCATTACGTCTTTTTCCTCTAAATCCCTGTAGCTCATCCCTAAAGAGCGGAAAAACTCTGTCCTGCCAATTTCAAACCAGTTAAAGTAATTTGCATAGTAAACTATTCCCATTTTATCGGTCTCACCATAGCGGACCCTTACTTCCGCATCCCAAATATGCATATAAATCACTCCTTAAAATCTAAAAGAAAAAGGTCATTTTATGTTCACAATTCCTTTATACACTAGTCCTCTTGTGGTGTCAACAGTTATAGTCATTCCATCTTGAAGTTTTGATGTTGCTCCTTCACATCCAACAATTACAGGAATCCCAAGGTTGAGGCCAACGATAGCAGCATGGGAAGTAAGTCCGCCCTCTTCTGTTATAATAGCAGAAGCCTTTTCGATAAATGGCATAAATTCTCTTTCTGTTTTAGTCGTAACAATTATGTCGCCCTCCTTAAACTTATCTTTGTCTTTAGCTAGGTCTTTTATTACACATACATTGCCTGTGGTAGATTTTGAACCAACACCAATCCCTCTTAAAATCACATCCCCTACTATGTGCACTTTCAACATATTGGTAGTTCCAGTCATAGCAACAGGTATACCAGCGGAAATCACTACAATGTCTCCATTCTTAATGAGCCCAGCTTTTAAAGCGCTTTCTATTGCAACATCTATCATTTCGTCGGTAGTTGAGACTTCTTTCGTCACAAGCGGGTATACTCCCCAGACAATTGAAAGTTTCCTAGCTACTTGCTCACTGGGTGTAGTAGCTATGATCGGAGAAGAAGGTCTGTATCGCGATACCATTCTAGCCGTATAACCTGATTTAGTACAAGTTATGATTGCCGAAGCTCCTATATCCCTTGCAGTAGTACAAGTTGCATGACTTATGGCATTGGTTATAGAAACATTTCTTGCACCACTTCCTCCCACGATGTCTCTGTACTGGACGTAAACCTCTGTCTTTTCAGCAATTCTTGCCATCGTTTCAAAAGCTTCTACAGGATACTTGCCCTGGGCCGTCTCACCTGACAGCATTATAGCATCTGTTCCATCTAAAATAGCATTGGCCACATCCGTAACTTCTGCGCGGGTGGGACGGGGATTCCTCATCATGGAATCCAGCATTTGGGTAGCTGTAATAACCGGTTTTCCAGCCTCATTGCACTTTTTTATAATCATTTTCTGCACTATCGGTATTTCTTCCAAAGGTATTTCAACTCCCAAATCCCCTCGAGCCACCATTATGCCGTCAGACACCTTTATTATTTCGTCTATGTTTTCTACTCCTTCTCTGTTCTCTATCTTCGCTATTATTTGTATGTGGTCTGCCTTATTATCCTCAAGGAGCCTTCTTATGGCAAGTACATCTGCGGCTTTTCTCACAAAAGAAGCCGCTATCATGTCTATGCCCTTTTTTATGCCAAATTGGATGTCATCTATGTCCTTTTGAGTCAAGGCAGGAAGGTTTAGCTTAACCCCGGGTACATTTACTCCTTTATGGTCACCAAGAAATCCAGAATTTTCTACTAAACAAACTATATCCGTGTCCTTTACTTCCATGACTCTCAGGGAAATCAAACCATCGTCAATTAAAATTTGGGTTCCTTTTGAAACATCCTGAGGCAATCCTTTATAAGAAACGCTGACATATGTCTCATCTCCTACTACATCTTCTGTAGTAAGTGTAAAAGTTTGGCCTTCTTTTAATTCTACTCCTCCATTTTTAAATTTCCCAATTCTTATTTCGGGGCCCTTGGTATCAAGCAAAATAGCTACAGGAAGCCCTAGTTCTTCTCTTATTTTCTTTATGTTATCTATTCTTGCTCCGTGTTCTTCGAAATCACCGTGAGAAAAATTAAGTCTGGCAACGTTCATTCCTTTCTCTATCAGCTTCCTCAATATGTTGTAATCCTCGCTTGCAGGTCCTATTGTACAAACTATCTTTGTTCTTCTCATAACTTCACTCCTTAAAAATTTTTATATAGAGAGGATTTTGCTGAGTTCATAGAGTTTTCTGTTGAATTCCTTTTTCATTGAAAGTGCCTCATCTATATCGTCATCGACAATCTGGTTGTTTCTTATGCTTATTACCCTCTTTGTCTTATTTTCAAGGAGAAGCTCTACAGCCCTTGCCCCCATCTGACTTGCCAAAATCCTATCAAAAACAGTGGGAGCACCTCCCCTTTGGATGTGTCCAAGTATTGTGTACCTTAAATCCAGCTTTGGAAGCCTTTCTTTTATCATCTTTGCTAATTCTGGAGCACTCATAACTCCTTCTGCCAATACTATTATATGGTGCAGCTTTCCTCTCTTTATTCCATAAGTTATTTTATCACATATTTCATCTATACTCCATTCCATTTCAGGCAAAATTATCATCTCTGCTCCACCAGCAACCCCCGCATAAAGAGCGATATATCCCGAATTTCTGCCCATTACTTCGATTATATTGGCTCTTTCATGAGAAGTCGCTGTATCCCTAACTTTGTTTATGGCATCTATCACAGTATTGCAGGCAGTATCAAATCCAATGGTATAATCCGTACAAGGAATGTCATTGTCAATAGTCCCAGGAATACATATAGTATTGACATTCCACTCCTCACTTAAAAGCTGGGCTCCTCTAAAAGAGCCATCCCCTCCTATAACCACAAGTCCATCGATTCCGTGTTTTTGTAAAGTCTCATACGCTTTTTTTCTCACTTCTTTTTGCTTAAACTCTTCACAGCGGGCAGTTCGTAAAATTGTACCACCTCTTTGTATTATATCTCCCACTGAAGAAAGCTCTAAATCTATTATCTCATCCTCTACAAGACCAGCAAAACCTCTCATAACACCTTTAACCTTAAGCCCATAATAGATCCCTGTCCTAACTACGGCTCTAATGGCCGCATTCATCCCAGGTGCATCTCCACCGCTTGTCAGTATTCCAATAGTTCTCATCACATTCCCTCCTTTTTATCCCACATGGACTTTATATGTCCCTGTTTTTTTAAAGAAAGCCCTTCGGGCAAAAAAAAATCATAATCCGTATTCAATAATGATGCTATGAGCATCTTGCGCTTCTGCCTTAGGAACTAAAACTTCACAGTAAGTACCCTTCTTATCCAATTTTTTATTAAGTGGACGCAACTTCACGAGAAAACCTTCTTTTGTCAGCACTTCTTTAACTTTTTCTGCTGTTTCCATATCTTGTGCCATGTAGACTACCGTCCACATAAAATTTCCTCCTTAGAGTTTCTAGATAATATTTTAATCTATTTTCTTTCACTTATCAACTTGAAAAATCACATCACTTTCACATTTTCTTTCCCCACAATCCCCTCAAGTTCCTCGATTAGCTTTTCACTGCCATTTACCCATAAATCTCTATTAGCTGCAAGAAGTTTGCTGTTAACCTTCAAAACAACAGGCATATTACCCGGTGCTTTTTTCAGCACTTCTTTAACCTCCTCAATTTTTGAAGAATCTTCCATATTTATATAAAGCTTTTTTACTATTACCTCTGACAAAAGCTTTATTTCATCGCAAAGAATTTTAGGCTCTTCTTCCTCTTTTAAACTCACTTTTCCTTTCACTAAAACAATCTTATCTTCTTTTATCAAGGAAGAATACCTCTCGTATACCGTAGGAAACACTATGATTTCTACAGTACCGTACATATCTTCTAAAGTAACAAAAGCCATTATATTACCATTCTTTGTAAATTTAACTTTTTTGGCAACTATAACCCCCGCTATCTTAACTTCCTGATTATCCCGTAACTTCAATGTAAACATCTCTTCATCAGGACTTATCTTGAAATCTAAAGTAGTAACGTTTGTAACTTTGGGTATGTCTTGTGCATACTCCTCCAAGGGATGTCCACTTATATAAAGACCTAACGTCTCTTTCTCCATTGAGAGAATTTTGCTCTTTGGATATTCCTCCATATCGGGAAACTCAAAATCAATCTCTTTAGAATCCTTTGCTACTTCAAACAACGAAATTTGCCCTTCAATAGCGCTGCTTCTGGCCTTTTTTACGCTTTCCATAAGTTTATCATAAGAATGAAGAAGTTGAGCTCTCTTTACTCCCAAAGAAGAAAAAGCTCCAGCTTTAATCAAACTTTCAATCGCCTTTTTATTGATCTGTGTCTCCTGCATTCTCTCGAAAAAGTCAACTACAGACCTAAATTTTCCTCCCCTTTTTCTCTCCTTCACAATTTCCTCCGTAACATTGACCCCCACGTTTTTGACAGCACTCAATCCAAATCTTATCTTATCCTCCACAACAGTAAAATAAGATTCACTCTCGTTTATATCGGGAGGCAATACTTTTATACCCATTTTTTTACATACCTGAACATAGAAAGCAATCTTATCAAGATTGTCCACAAAGCTGTTTAAAAGAGCTGCCATAAATTCTACTGGAAAATATCTTTTTAAATAGGCCGTCTGATAGGCTATTACTGCATACGCTGCAGCGTGAGACTTGTTAAACGCGTAATTTGCAAATTCTAACATTTGGTCAAAAAGTCTATTTGCTGTCTCTTCATCGAGCCCATTTCGGAGAGCACCCGGTACCACTACATTTCCCTTCTCATCAACTATCCCGTAGATAAAATTCTTTCTCTCCTGCTCCATCACATCCATCTTCTTCTTGGCCATTGCTCTTCTTACCAAATCTGCTCTGCCAAGAGAATAGCCAGCTACATCTCTGACGATTTGCATAACCTGTTCCTGATACACCAAAGATCCATAAGTCACTTCCAATATCGGTTTCAAAATTGGGTGCTCATACTCTATTTTTTCTGGGTTATTTCTATTAGCAAGATATTTAGGAATCTGATCCATAGGACCAGGTCTGTAAAGAGATATGCCAGCAATTATATCCTCCAGATTCTTAGGCTTAAGCTCTGTCATAAACTGTTTCATACCAGAAGACTCTAATTGGAAGACCCCTTCTGTTTCACCCCTCGAAATAAGTTCATAAACCTTGGGGTCTTCATAGTCTAGAGAATCTAAATCTATATCAATTCCCCTGTTTTTCTTGACCATCTCAATAGTATCTCGTATCACAGTAAGAGTCCTCAACCCCAAAAAATCCATCTTCAAAAGGCCTAGCTCTTCTAAGGTAGTCATAGGAAACTGGGTTACAATAGAATCATCGTTTTTTTGCAAAGGCACATGATTTACAAGTGGTTCCTTGGATATCACGACTCCTGCCGCATGGGTAGATGCATGTCTTGGAAGCCCTTCTAAAGACCTTGAAATATCTATGAGCTGTCTCACTCTTTCCTCTTTTTCGTATCTTTCTCTAAGTTCTGGATTTAGCTCCAAAGCTTTATCTATCGTCATCCCCAATTCAAAGGGTATCATCTTCGCTATTTCATCTACTTCTGCATAAGAATACGCAAGAGCTCTTCCTACGTCTCTTATAACAGCCCTGGCCGCCATGGTTCCAAAAGTGATGATCTGGGCTACATTTTCCTCTCCGTATTTTTTAACCACATAATTGATCACTTCTTCGCGCCTTTCATAACAAAAATCCGTATCAATATCTGGAAGACTAACTCTCTCAGGATTTAGAAACCTCTCAAATAGTAAATTGTACTTTATAGGATCTACATTGGTAATACCTAAAGTATAGGCTACTAAGCTCCCAGCAGCAGAACCTCTACCCGGCCCCGTTATTATGCCATTGTCCTTCGCAAATTTTATGAAATCCCAGACTATCAAAAAATAGTCCACATAACCCATATCTTTTATGACTGAAAGCTCATACTCCAATCTATCGATTATCTCTTTATCAGGATTTTTATATCTCTTGTAAAGCCCCTCATAACAGAGATTTCTCAAATACTCAAAAGAGTTCTCACCCTCAGGCAAATCATATTTAGGAAGTTTGATTTTATTAAATTCAATCTCCACATTGCACATATCCGCAATTTTTTCTGTGTTTTCTAAAGCATCCTTACAACAAGCAAAAAGTTCTTCCATTTCCTGAGGAGACTTAAGGTAAAACTCTTCTGTAGGGAAAACCATTCTGTCTTCATCTTTAATCGTCTTCCCTGTCTGTATGCAAAGGAGAACTTCATGGGCTTTGGCATCTTTTTTCTCTAAGTAATGGACATCATTTGTGACAACTAACGGTATCCCCGTCTCTTTCGACATTCTTATAAGCTCTTTATTAACTCGTTTCTGCTCCAAAATTCCATGGTCTTGAAGTTCTAAATAGAAATTCCCTCTCCCGAAGATAGAATCATAAAAGAGTGCCACTTCCTTTGCCCTTTCATAATCTCCCCTTAAAATCAAGGAGGGAATCTCCCCTGCAAGACAAGCACTTAAAGCTATTAAACCTTCGCTATGTTTTTTTAAAAATTCTTTATCCACACGAGGTTTATAGTAAAACCCTTCTATAGAGGCAGCAGTCACTATTTTCATTAAATTTTTATAGCCTATCATATCCTTTGCTAAAAGCACTAGATGATAATTTTCATCGTCAATCCCATATTCCTTATCCTGCATCCTCCTGGGAGCTACATATATTTCGCATCCTATGATAGGCTTTATTCCCTGGGCTACAGCCTCTTTATAAAAATCTATGACTCCATACATGGCTCCATGGTCCGTAATTGCTATCGCTTTCATTCCCAGTTCTTTAGTTTTTGAAATCAGGTCTTTTATCCTGCAGGACCCATCCAGTAAACTGTACTCCGTGTGAACATGAAGATGTACAAACATATTTATCACCTAAACCATTTTAATTCTTTTAAAAAGCCTGACAGACATCAATGCCTTCGCAATCTCTTCCTTTTCATGTATTATCCCTATTTCAACTTTACTAAAATTGTTGCTCATCTCTATGACTCTGGCAGAAATCTCAATTACGTCCTCCATTTTCATCGGCTTTATAAAATACACAGAAAAATTGTCTAAAACCGCATCGTATCTCTTGTTCTGAGTAATTGCAAAGATACCTGTTTCACACATTAACATCATGAGGGCACTGCTGCTTACAGTGCCAAATTGATTTATCATCGTAGAAGGAACTTTTCCCTTGAATTTAATGCCATTATCTATTTTCTCCATCTCAAAGTCCTTAAATATGGTATCTTGAATAGCTTCACTTATCTGAGGCTGCTTTGACATGTAATGTAAAGCTTTAATGACATCTTCTCTACTTATAAGTCCAATGAGTTCTTTCCCTCTTGTCACAGGAAGTATTTCTACATTCCACCATATCATGAGATGGGCCGCATAAGATAAAGTAGTAGTATCTGTAACAAAGACTGGATTGGGTGTCATTATATCTCCTATTTTATCATCCTCGTAAGCAGTTGCTACATCCCTGGATGTCACCATCCCTACCAATATCCCTTTAGAATCTACCACTGGAAATCGGGTGTGTTTTGTCTCTGCATACAATTTTTTCCAATCTTTTACCGTCTGATTGGGAGTCATGTAAACGGGATTAGGGGTCATCACATCACTAACATACAAGATCCTCTTTCTGGTCATACTTTCGTTTATTGCCTTGTTTATAAGAGTAGCAACAGTAAAAGTATCATAAGAAGTAGAGATTAGCGGCAAAGAAAGCCTATCGGCCAGTTCTTTTATATGGGGTAAAGTATCAAATCCCCCCGTTATCATAACAGCCGCTCCAGCTTTCAATGCCGCCTCCTGCGCATCTTCTCTATTACCTATTATTACTAAATCCCCGGGTGTTATGTACTTCACCATTTCTTCTATAGTCATGGCACCAATCAAAAACTTTTTGAGCTCCATCTGCATACCGCCATGTCCCCCTAATACTACTCCTTCAACCACGTTGGTTATGACCTCATAGGTGAGCCTGTCAAACATAGGCTCTTTCTGTTTCCTCCTTATAGTTCCAACCCGAGGAATTGTAGTAACCAGCATCAGCTTTTCTGCATCTTTTATGGCTTTATAGGCGGTACCTTCACTTATCTTGAGAGCTTGCGCCAGACCTCTTACAGAAATCTTAGTTCCTTCTGGTAGTTTCTTTATATACTCCAAGACCATTTCATTTTTAGTCATTCCCATCATCCTTTTACACAAAAAAGGTTTCTAAAAAGAAACCTTTTTTGCTTATTCTTCTCCAAACTTGGACTCAATGAGCTCCACCAAAGCCTTTATAGCTTCATCTTCATCGTCTCCTTCGGCACTCAATTTCACCACATTGCCTTGTGAGACTCCTAAAGACATTATTCCCATAATACTCTTGGCATTTACTTTTTTATTGTCCTTTTCTACCCAAATCTGAGAAGAAAATTTACTGGCAGTTTGCACAAACAAAGCCGCTGGTCTTGCATGAAGCCCAGTCTTATTTTTGATTTCAATAGTAACTTCTTTCATTACTGAACTCTCCTCTCTTTTAATTTGTTTGAAATTTCTTCAATTTTTCTGAGCCTGTGGTTCACCCCTGATTTGCCTACAGGAGGAACCAGCATTTTACCTAATTCTTTCAAGCTGAGGTCAGGGTATTTAACCCTCAGCTCTGCTACCTCTCTCAGACTCGGGGGCAAATAATCAAGTCCAACAGTTTTTTTAATGTAATTTATACTTTCTATTTGCCTCAAAGAAGCATTAATGGTTTTTGTCAAATTTGCGGTCTCGCAGTTGACTATTCTGTTCACATTATTCCTCATCTCTTTATAAATCCTCACATTTTCCAAAGTAAGAAGAGCATTGTGCGCCCCCATTATGTTTAAAAGGTCTACAATCTGTTCTCCTTCTTTTAAGTATACTACATAATTATTTTTTCTTGCAATAACCTTAGAATTCAAATTAAAAGAATTGATCAACTTGCTCAAATCTTCTCCATGTTCCAGACTGTGAGTTACAAACTCTAAATGATAAGCTTTCTCTGGGTCACTGATAGAACCACCTCCTAAAAACGCTCCTCTAAGGTATGCTTTTTTCATCTTCATTGTCCTTATAATTTTTTTATCTATTCCATAGCTTAATTTGAGATGTCCTTTTTCTTTATTTAATATTCTCGTTTCTTCCAAAATATCTCTTACTGTCTTGCTATCACTTATGAACAGAATATATGTCAACGCTTTCTTTAAATACTTGCCTCTTCTTACCATGACTTCAGAAGATACTTCGAAAAGGTCCTTTATTAACTTGAAAGTAAGACGAGCTACTGAAGCATTTTCTGTACTCAAAACAAGTGAAAGCCTATCGTTCCCATAAAAAGATATGCTCCCCATCATTCTGATTATGGCAGCCAGCTCTGATATCTTGCTCTCCCTATCTTCAGGATAAATTCTTGAGAGCTCGTTTTTCGTATCTGATGAGAAAGACATAAGGACCACCTCTTTGGCTTTATCATTATTATACTACATATTTTCGAAAAAAAAACTCCTCCTCGAGGGAGGAGAGATAAAGAGGCAAGTTTAAAATCACACTTATTTACTTTCTCTCTTAAAGGTCTCCCCATCGGAATCCATGTAAACCTTAAGTTTCTCACGCTCTCCCGCTTCTATCAATCTTTTAATAATCTCAAGCTTAGATACATCGTAGTTAGAATAAAGTCTTTCGTAATCTTTGTAATAATAATAATCTCTTCCATACCGGGAAGTGTTTTTCATACTATCACCCCTGTTTTCTAAAAACAGAAGGGGAAAACACTCCCTTCTATTCTTTACATGTATTATACTATTCACCCCTTCTTCGATTTGTTACTTCAAAATATAGGCAGTATTAGGCTTTAAATACAACAGGTTCCCACTCCTTTTTAATTCACCCATTCCCAATATATCTTCTTTTCCTCCCGCTTCTTCCAAAAATATCACTTCTTCTTTGCTGCTGTTGTTGATGATGATAACTATAGATTTCTTATCATATTCTCTTTTAAAGGCAAATACCCTTCCAACAGCGTAAAGGGTAGTAAAACTGCCATACTTTAATTCCTCATATTCCTTCCTTATTCTAATAAGTTTTTTGTAAAATTCTAAAATGCTTTTATTTTGCTTCTCTTCTTCCCATATCATACACCTTCTGCAATCAGGGTCAAATCCCCCTACCATTCCTACCTCGTCTCCATAATAGATGTAAGGTACCCCTATAAACGTAAATTGAAAAACCAGTGCCAACTTCATTCGCACTACCATTCCACCTGCAAGGGTCAAAAACCTTTCGGTATCGTGACTGCCAATAAGATTAAACATAACTCTGTTCACGCTTTCCATATGCCTCATTAGTTGCTCAGTTATCAAAGTATTAAATTTTACAGCACTTATCTTCCTTTTTGCAAAAAAATCCACAACTGCATTCCTGAAAGGATAGTTCATCACAGAATCAAACTGATCACCCCTCAACCAAGGAGAGGCATCATGCCACACTTCCCCCACTATTATAGCGTCCTTTTTAGCCTCCTTAACAACGTCTCTAAACTTTCTCCAAAAATGGTGGTCTATTTCGTTAGCCACGTCCAACCTCCAACCATCTATGTCCACCTCTTTAATCCAATACTCAGCAACTTCTAACAGGTACTTCTGTACTTCCGGATTTTTAGTCATGAGCTTGGGCATTCTCCACACATTTTCTCCAAAAGTCTCATAAGTAGGCTTTGGATGGGTTTTAATAGGCCATTCGTACACGTTGAACCATTCCCAATACTTTGACTTTGGCCCATTTTTGACTACATCTTGAAAGGCAAAAAAGTCATATCCACAGTGATTAAAAACAGCATCAAATATCACCTTTATGCCATTGTCATGGCATTTTTTTACAAGTTCTCTTGCCTTCTCTGTATCTCCAAAATGCGGGTCTATCGTGTAATAATCTGTCGTATCATATTTATGGGTAGAAGGAGACAAGAATACCGGGGTCAAATAAATAGCATTTATACCTAATTCCTTTAGATAGTCGATCTTATCGATTATGCCCTGCAAATCTCCACCAAAAAAAGAATCTGAAGTGGGTTTTTCGCCCCAAGGCCTCACATTTTCAGGGTCATTAGTCTTATCCCCATTGTTAAATCTGTCAGGAAAGATCTGATAAACTATGCATTCGTTTGCCCAATCTGGTGGAGAAAATATGTCTTTTTCTCTTATGTAAGGATAGTGGAAAAACCCCCAAAAGTTATCCTCCGGTCTTTTTTTAAAAAAACCTGCTTCTGTATAATAAAGCTTCTCACCTGCTTCAGAAACCAAATAAAAAAAGTAAAGGAACCTTCGATTCAACTCAAGGGTGGTCTCATAGTAATCAAAAAGCTCATTGGTGTGGGCTAGAGTCATGGGTTTTACCTTAAATTTGCCCAACCAATCATATCTGTCTTTGAAAAACACGTACACTCTGTCAACATCAAAAACCGCCGTCCTCAAAACTATTTTTACCTGATCTTTATTCACAGGATATGCATAAGGTATATCACTTTTGTGGAATATAGCTTCTTTTATCATATCTTTCCCCTTTCTATGTATGCATGATTATAGTAATTGGAGAAGGAGTATTTATTACTGGCAACTCTTCGCCATCTACACTTATTTTAACAGCTGGAGGATAACCCATCAATATACTAATATCCCCTTTCACCTCAAAAGTCTTTGTCATACCTGAGGTAAGTAAACCTTCATATACGAGATTACCATCTACTTTTACACTAAACCAACATTTTTCACCTATCATGCTTATTTCAACCTTGTAGGAAGAAGAAGCAGGTGTTACTTTGTACTCTATTTTTCTAGAAGTTTCCGAGACTTTTTCCAAGGTAGTTTTAGGTGAAATAGTGGAAGTTACATCTTCTTGAGAAGGGGTCGATGATGGGGCTTTATATTCACTTTCGGGAGCTGTCTGGGAAACTTCTTGTTGAGGCGGAATAGGTGCAAGGCCTTTTTTAACTTGGAGGAAAAAGTAATAAAACCCATATCCAATAATGCCTATTATCAAAATAGAGACAATAGCCTTTTTCAATACTGAAAAAAGCCAAGAAAAATCAAAAGAAGTTTTTTTATAACTTTTAACCTTGACCACATCTTCTTCTTTTTCTTTAAACAAATGTTCGTATTTCTTCACAATTTCATTGCCATCAAGTCCTAGTGCCTCTGCATAACTTTTTACAAATCCTTTTGCATAAACCATAGCGGGCATCACACTAAAATCACCATCTTCTATGGCCTTTAAATATCTAGTTCGGATTTTAGTAATCTCCTGAATCTCCTCAAGAGTCATCCCCCTCTTGAGTCTTTCGCTTTTTAAAAATTCTCCCAATTCGTTCATTCCCTATCACCCCTTGCCAAACCATCCATTATATATATTCCACACAAAATACAATTTTCCTCTATTAATTTCACACAGTCCTTCTTTTGTACAAAAGATCTACAAAAGCCTCTATCCTTGTCTGATAACCTGCTTGCCCGGTATTCTCATCATACACCAGTGACATCACTGGAATGTCGTAATCGCGGCTTATTCTGTTAATTATTCCTTGGGCTATTATCTCAGGGGTGCAGGTAAAAGGCAGGATGTGAATCACACCGTCATATTTTAGTTTAGCATATTTAACGGTATTTGCAACAGTATTAAGACCGTGTCCTCCTATATCTCTTTCTAAATATCCTCTTGCGTTTTTCGCAAATTCCATCCTTTGAGGCAATTTAAAAGCACTGTTAATTAGATAATCGGAAAGATATTCTGTTTTTGTAACTTCTACCCCTAGTTCATTTAAAGATTTGCTGATATCCATATTAGTAAAAGGTTCTAATAGCATGTAAATTTCCCCTACTAGTGCCACTTTAAGCTGTATTTTCCTCTGTACATTTGCATTTTCCTTTAGTTTTTCTATACCTTCCTTCAATACCCTATCTACTTCTTTTATGTCTTTGGCTTTTTCTAATTTTTCCATGTATTTTTCATAGATTTTAGTAGTTATGCCCTGTTTGTCTTCATGCGCCCTGTAGATGAGCAAGTTTTTCTCAAGTTTATCTGCTGCCAACATCTTTTTAACCGCTAAAACAAAAGACTTTATAGCTGATTTTAAATCTACGCCGGGAAAATTTGACGCCAAATCCCTCAAAAAATCTTTTATTCTACCGTGAGGAGGATCAAGAATTATCATGTTAAAATTGTAGCCCAAATCTTTTAGAATTTCCCTTTGCACCTGTCCATAATATCCAAACCTGCAGGGACCTATCCCCCCCAACATGACTATAGTATCTGCTCCTTTTTCTAAAGCCTCTATGTAATTGCCTACGTTGATTTTAAAAGGCAGGCATGCAAATTCATGAGAATTTTTTACTCCCAGTGTCAAAGTTCTATTAGAAGTAGGGGGAGGGTCAATCACCTCTATACCTATGCCTTCAAACATCGTCTTTAATACCATGTTTAAAGAGCCCATGTGAGGATATGTAATCTTCACTTTACCAACACCGCCCTTTTTGTAAATCTTAAAAGGTCCAAAAAAGCCTCCAACCGGGTCATAACACCTGCTTCACCTGTATGCTCATCTATTGTTATTAACATAAAAGGTAATGTTTTTTCTCTTTTGTAAAATCGCTCTAAAAGTTCTGCACTCATAGAATTAGGTCCACATCCAAAAGCAGATATCATGATTACTCCATCTACCCCACCTTTTTTTAGAAAATATAGTCCTGCACCTAAAATATCCCTTTCATAACTCCAAAAAATATCTTTTGGAAGGTATTTAATCCCTTCCAGTATCGAATCTCTATCTAACATTCCCGAAATAATGGTTTCTACCCCCATCCTTTCAAGTTTTCCGAGTATATCCATACTTATATACTCGTCCATGACATTATAAGGATGAGAAAGAACACCTATCCTAAGGTCGAAATCTCTTTTTTCAGCACGTATCGAGCCCTTTTCCCACATCTTTAAAGCCTCTTTTTTAAATCCCTTTTTTATCAGCTCATCAAATCGTTTTTTTTCTTCCTTCGCTTTAAGATAAGCCGATAAGGATTCCTTACTATTTTTGCCCAGCAACTGTCCTGCTTTTAAAAACTCTTTAACAGTAAATTCTTCGCTCTTGTAGTAGTTTATCTCTATGTCTATCAAGGGAGGCAAATCTCCAACCAAACTTCTTACAAAATCCGGAAGACCTAAAAATTTGGAGCATAAATACTTTTTCTCTTCTATACTTACAATCCTTGGAATAAATATATAATCAAGCTTTTTTCTTTTTAAATCTATGACATGCCCTATAAAGGTTTTAACAGGTAAACAGGCATCTTCTACACTATTTTTAACTCCATCATCTACAATTTTTTTATTGGTATCTCCAGAAGTTATGACTTTTGCCCCTAAAGATTCAAAAAAAGTTTTCCACATTGGATAAAAATCATAATACAGAAGTCCTTTTGGCACTCCCACTACTTTCTCCATTTTCCTACTCCTCCTTTTTTCTAAATCCAGTATAAATTTTCCCCACAAAATAAATAAAAAATACCGGACAAAGCCCGGTATTTACATATTGTTCCATGTGTAACAATTTTACCCCTTTACTGCTCCTGCCGCAAGACCTGCCTGCAAGTATCTTTGCAGTACCATAAACAATATTACAAGGGGAAGAGAAGCCATAACTGAAGCAGCTGCAAATTGTGTCCAATGGGCTGAAAACTGGTTGGTTATGAACCTCTGAAGTCCCAAAGCCACTGTGTAATTCTCTGGTGACTTCAAAACCACACTGGACAAAATGAATTCGCTATATACACCCATGAAACTGAACAGAAATATTACTACAAGCATTGGGGTCGCTAACGGAAGAATTATCTTTGTGAAAATCTGCCAATGAGTTGCTCCATCCACCAAAGCCGCCTCATCCAACTCTTTTGGAAGGCTGTCTATATATCCTTTTAAAAGCCATATACTAAAAGCACTGCTTCCTGCCATAACAAGCATTAAAGCATACAAATTGTCTAGCAAATTAAGCTTGGCCATTATCCCGTATATGGCTGGAAGAGCCATAAAGGTCGGAAACATCTGAAGTATCAAAAGAGTCTTTAATCCATTTTTTCTTCCTGCAAATTTCATCCTGCTGAAAGCATAGGCAGATGTAGCAGTCAAAAAGAGTTGAATAATGGCAACTCCTACACTTAAGATCATGCTATTCTTTACCCAAAGTAAAAAATTGGTCTTTTTTAGCACGGTCGAATAATTATCAAAAGTAATATGACTAGGGAAAATGGCTCCAGAAAAGAAAGCATCTCCTGGTGCAAAAGAAGCCCCTACAACCCATGCAACTGGAAACATCATGACAATTATAACAGCCCATATAATCAGGCGACTTATCCACAGAGAAACCTTCTCATGAGGTTTTAACCTTTCTCTGTATTGGACTCTCTTAGCCTGCTTAGTCTGCACCCTTACGCCTGCATATTCCAACTTAATCCACCTCCTTAAAAGCACCAGTGAGGTTCATATTGATAAGGCTTAAAGTACCTATTATAAGGAATATCAGTATGGACAAGGCTGCAGCTAAATCATAACGGTTTGCATTCATCGTTAGCTTGTAGGCAGCACTAACCAGTATATCGGTATGACCAGCAAAAGAAGTATCTGTTCTAGGAGGCCCTCCACCAGTGATTAGAAATGCTGCTCCAAAATTATTGAAATTATATGCAAAAGAAGAAATTATGAGCGGCAGTGTAGAAGAAGTTAGCATCGGAAGGGTTATTTTAGTAAGCTTTTTAAACCATGATGCTCCATCTATATCTGCAACCTCATAAAGTTCGGGTGGAATAGCCTGCAAAGCTCCCAAAGAAGCGTTCATCATAAAAGGATAACCCATCCATACACTTACCATTATAATAGCAAATTTTGCCCAAAAAGGCTCTAAAAGCCATGGTATCATAGGCAAGTGCAATTTCTGAAGTATCAAATTTATACCACCGTACTGCTGGTTTAAAAGTCCTGTCCACGTGAGAACTGCGATAGTACCTGGCAGTCCCCATGGTATAATTAAAATAGCCCTGTAAAAATTTGTCTCCCACATATGCCTGTTATTTAAAACAACTGCCAATAAAAGTCCAACAGTATAGCTTATCAATGTTGCAAGAAGGGCGTAAATAACTGTCCATGCAAAAACAGGTGCAAAGACATTTTTAAAAGGCCCCGTCAATATATCTACGAAATTCTTAAACCCTACAAATTGGTAATTTTTGAAATGATACAAGTTAAAGTTTGTAAAAGCGATATAGATAGTATATGCCATCGGTGCAAAGCTCAAGACGGTCATAGAAAGTATTGCGGGAGACAGGTATGCATAAGGTCTCAGTTTATCTTTCAACGATTTATGCTGATTCATTTTTTCCCTCCCTTTCCTTAAAAAAAGGGGCAAAAAGCCCCTTTTTACTATTGCATAGTAGCAATGCCTTGTTTAATTTGTTTTACCATATCTTCAGCTGCCTTGTCAACAGGTACTTTACCAGATGTTATAAGCTGAAGTGCATTTCCAGCAGGTCCCCATACTTGGCTCATCTGAGGAATGTTAGGCATTGGAATAGCATGCTGCGCTTGCTCAGCAAATGCACTCAGTATCTCATTACCCTTAACCTCTGGATTATCTAACAAGGACTTAATAACAGGAATCCTGTTTCCTGTCTCAAACAGTGGAAGTCCTGTATTTTCAACTAGGTATTTCATTAATTCCCAAGCTTCTTTCTGATGCTTTGAATTTGCACTCACAAAAGCAGCTTGTACACCTGCAAAAGAAGGTGTCGGTTTACCATCAATTTGTGGAAGTGGAGCAACTTTAAATGGCACATTGGCTTTCTTGAAGCCATCCACATCCCACGGGCCACTTATATAAAGCCCTGTCTTGCCACTCTGGAAATTGCCTTTTGCCATATCGTAGTTTATATCTGGAGGCATGAATTTGTATTTCTGAACAAAATCTCTTATAAGTTCTAAGCCTTTCTTTGCACCAGCATTATCAAGTCCTATATCGTTTGGATCCAGTCCACCTCCGGTGTCTTTAAATACATATCCACCATAAGCTGCAATAAACGCAAAGCTGAAATAGAAGTTATTTACGTCATATTGAAATCCTACTTCTTTGCCTAATTTAATCAAGTCGTCTAATGTAGCTGGAGGTGTTTTTACCTTGTCTGTGTTGTAGAAAAGCGCGTAAGTTTCCATTGCAATTGGCACCGCATACATTTTCCCATCGTATGAAACAGCACTTATGCTCATCGGCACATAGTCGTCTTTGTTTATAACTCCTTCTGGCACCTCAGCTAAAAGCCCTGCTTTTTGGAAAGTACCTAGGTTGTCATGGGGCAATCCAAACATGATATCTGGTCCCTTACCGCTTTGAGCTGCTGTAGCAAAAGCCTGGAAGTCACTCTGGTCTGCCAAAACTTTTACTTTGTTTCCTGTCTGTTCTGCCCATTTGTTAGCAATTTCTTGAACTTTTGCTATTTCAGGGTCTGTCAAGTGAGACCACACTATAAGTTCTACAGGCTCCTTTTTTGGTTGCTCTGCCGTCTGAGTTTGAGACGGCTGTTCACTTGTCTTTGCGCCACCGCCACATCCTGTGAGAGCGATTGACAGCACAAAGACCATTGCCGTCAATAAAGCAAGTATCTTTGAATACTTCTTCATACAAATCCTCCTCTTAAAAATTTGTTTTTATAATAATTTGGGGTGCACCCCAAAATTTTACCTTATTTTTACATTTGTCCACACGCTCACACTGTCCTTCGGTAATGTCATACTCTCGATTATATTCTCCCCATCATTTCCTTTTAAAACCTTTACTTCAATTCCCTCTAAAAGACTTCCAAGATAGTCTTTATAATTTCCTCTACTTAACAGGGTCTTTATCCCTCTGACAGTAGTTTTTTCGCCTTTGTTTATAGCCACCAAAACAATGTCCTTTTCATACTGCCTCTCATAAATGTACACTTCATCAGATACGTATCTTGCTGCAGTAGATCCATACTGCAAAGCCGGAGTGTTCTCTCTCAATTTTGCCAGTTGCTTTATGAGTTTATACGCTTTTGTATTCTCATCAAAACTTTCCATCATCGGTCTGTTATAGGGGTCATTTCCACCATTAGTGTCATTATGAAGATACTGTTCAGTCCCATAGTATATAACTGGTATTCCTCGAGTAGTCATTATAAAAGCAATAGCCTCATGCAATTTGTTCTTATCATTATTCAGAGATAAAAACCTGGGCATATCATGGTTATCTATAAATGTAACCAGAGCATAAGGTTTTTCATAATCCTTGTTGGTCTCCTCCAATGTGTCGTTTAACCTCTCAAAGCCATAGCCTTTACCAAAAACATCTCTTATAGCACCATTTAACATAAAGTCCAAAACAGAAAACCCTGTAGTATTGGCAAACTGTATGTTATAACCGTAAAGAGGGTCAGTAGGACCGCTTAGCATCCATTCAGCAAATAGCAAAGCGTCTTTTTTAACACCATAAATGGCATCAGCAAAACTTTTTACCCACTCCATGGGCATATGTTTTGCCGCATCTAATCTTACCCCATCGATTCCATGGCTAAACCATAATTTAATAGAGTCTTTCAAATACTTGTCAACAATAGGATTATCCTGATTTAAATCTGCAAGGTCAAACAAATTCTTGTCCTGCAAGTCTTTCAAATTGTTCCAGTTGGTAATTCCACCATTGTGGTGAAAAAGTCCCAATTTGTCGTCACTATAAGTGCCTATCAGTTTGCCATCATCATACAATGCACCATTTTCTGCAAAGAAAGGGTCATCTTCTCTTGCTGGACTCGTATGGTTTGGGGCAAAGTCTAAAATCACCTTTAATCCATTGTTGTGTGCAACCTTTACAAAATTGTCAAAGTCCTCCCATGTACCGAAATGTTCTTCTACTCTTTTAAAATCCCTAGCCCAATATCCATGATAAGGTGCATTTACTTCTCCATTATACATTGCCGGTTTGTTGATGTTGTCTACAACAGGAGAAATCCATACGGCTGTAGCTCCCATACCCTTTATATAAGGGATTTTCTCTATCAGACCTTTCAAATCCCCTCCCCAGTACATTCTCCAGTTGGTATGGGTTGGGTCAAACATTCCTTTGCTTACTTCCGGGTCATCATTTGAAGAATCTCCGTTGTAAAACCTGTCTATCATCACCTGGTATATGACTTCTGATTTTGGAACTTTTGCCTCTTGCTTATTACTACATCCGCTCAAAACCAGCAGCAATGCTAGTAAAAGTAGCACTATTAATTTTAGCTTTTTATTCATTTCCTTCCCCCTTGCAGGTTAATCCCATAATATTACAGCAATCGCTTTCCTGAAACGCAATTAAAAAAGAGGCAATGAAAAAAACATTGCAATCGCTTGCGCGATGATTTCAATAATATTGTATATCTTATTTAAACGAATGTCAATAGATTTTTTTGTACAAGAACGCTAAAAATTAAGGCTTAATTGATCAAGTCGATTATTACTTCTGCAAGCTTTTGCTCATCGTGCCTTATATACTCTTTTCTTACGGCTACCAAATCCTCTTCTACCACTTTTATACCCATCTTTTCAATTTCTTCTTTATCGTATCTGACAGGTTCAGACATGTCTTTTATGTATCGCTTTTTATACTCCTCCGGTATTTCGCCTTTGTTTACGATCACATAATCTAAAGATTTAAGCCCATGATCAAAAAGAGCCTTTATATGGTCAGTAGCAGTATACCCCAAAGTCTCACCCGGTTGTGTCATTATATTACATACATATATTTTTATGGCTTTAGATGTTTCAATAGCATCACAAATTCCATCTACCAATAGGTTTGGAATAACACTCGTGTACAAACTTCCCGGTCCTAATACTATCGCCTCCGCATTTAATATATCCACTAAGACCTCTTCAAAAGGAGCAGCAGGCGAAGGTTCTAAATATATCCTCTTTATCCTGCTGTTTTCTTTTTGCTGTATCTCAGGTATTTTGGACTCTCCTTTTATGATAGTACCATTTTCCAGTTCTGCTATAAGCCTTACATCTTCTACTGTAACAGGAAGGACTTTTCCTGACACAGCTAATACTTCACTCATCCTCTTGACAGCCTCTTCAAAACTGTTAGAAATTCCTATCATTGCAGCCAAAAACAAATTTCCAAAACTCTGCCCCTTTAACATACCCTCTGTAAATCTGTACTGAAGAAGCTGTTCCATTGTGGGCTCTGTATTCGCCAAAGCTAGTATGCAGTTTCGTATATCTCCAGGTGGAAGTATACCTAAATCTTCTCTTAATATCCCAGAACCTCCTCCGTCATCTGTTACTGTCACTACAGCAGTTATATTCGTTGTAAAGAGCTTGAGCCCTCTTAGCATTGTAGAAAGTCCCGTACCTCCTCCAATCGCCACAATGCGAGGCTGCTTACTCATATTACATCTACTCCTCTCCAACATCTCTGTGATTTATAACAACAGAATAGTCCTCTTTTTTCAAAAGGTCATAAAGAGCATTAGCAATTACAACGGATCTATGTTTTCCTCCTGTACAACCAATGCCTATAACAAGTTGCGATTTTCCTTCTCTAATATAATATGGAATTAAAAACTTA
Organism: Caldanaerobacter sp.; assembly: GCF_049701115.1. Classification (NCBI taxonomy): domain Bacteria; kingdom Bacillati; phylum Bacillota; class Clostridia; order Thermoanaerobacterales; family Thermoanaerobacteraceae; genus Caldanaerobacter; species Caldanaerobacter sp. Next base: position 84,424 of record NZ_JBNATX010000003.1, read on the forward strand.
ATCATGTCCCCTAATCTTTTCAAAAATTCCTTCGCTTCTCCCCATTTCATCACATATTCTTTTACTTTTTCATCATTTCCGGTCAGAGGTCTTAATTCGTCGATATAGAAAGGATTAGGCAAAAACCTGACATCAAATACGAGATCGGCATCAAGAGGTATCCCATATTTATAACCAAAAGACATAATGTCAATTATTATTCCTTTAAACTTTTTACCTTTCAAGAAAATATTCGATAATTCCTCTTTTAGCTGAGAAACGGTCAAATTAGAAGTATCTATTATATAATTGGCAATCTTCCTTATCTCTAAAAGTCTTTTTCTTTCCTCATTTATGCCATCTACTATCCTTCCCTCTTCCGACAGAGGATGCCTCCTTCTAGTCTCTTTAAACCTTTTTATCAAGACTTCATCAGAAGCCTCTAAAAACACTATTTCATAGTCGTAATTATTTTTTTTCAAAAAGTCCAAGCTAGAGTAAATATCTTCAAAAAACTGTCCTCCTCTCAAGTCCATCCCTAAAGCTACTTTGTCAATATTCTTTGATTGATAAAATAAATCAGCAAGCTTTGGAAGAAGAGCGGGAGGAAAATTGTCTATACAGAAAAAACCCATATCCTCCATCGCCTTTAAAGCCTGCGTCTTTCCTGCACCAGAAAGCCCTGTTATTATCACAAACCTCATATTTTATCACCTCTCGGCGTTTATTACATCCTCTTCAGTTAACCCAGCTTTTTTAGCAATTTCAATACCCTTTTTAAAATCGCCCACTCTCGAAGGGGTGTGGGCATCACTGTTTATTACAAATTTGCACCCCTCTTCTTTTGCTATTTTTACATACTCCACTGTCAAGTATCCATGACTCGAGTTAATCTCTAATGCTGTTCCCCTTTCTTTTGCTGCTCTAGCTAATTTTTGTGTATCAATATCCACTTTTGCTCCGGGATGAGTTATTATATCGATTTTATATTTTTTTATCGCTTTTACCATTGCTTCTGTATTTTTTCCTCTCATCTCTTCTCTAAGATAACCTGTATACTTTGATACCATATTTTTACCAAAAAGGTCAAGGGCGTCTTTAAAACTTTTCGGCACTATTCCAGTGTGGTACCCAACAAGCAAAATATCTAGATACTTCAAAAGCTCATCGGGAACATCAATATCCCCTTCTATACTTATCAAATTCGCTTCCACTCCCATGAGTATCTCTATCTGAGGGTATTTCTCCTTAAGCTTATCTATTTCATCCCTCATCCTTTGAAAATCTTTCTTCCTCATGCCGTAAAAAATGTGAGCAGGGCCATGGTCAGTAATAGCAATAACTTTAAGTCCTATCTCTATAGCCCTTTTTACATTTTCTTCTATTGTCCCCTTGCCGTGGCTGTATATCGTATGGGTGTGATAATCTGCAAAAATTTTCATTTGTTCTTCTCTCCTATTTTTCTCCTACAATTTTTATCTCAGGCACAAGGTCAACTCCGAACTTCTCTTTTACTACTTTCTTAATATACTCAATCAAGTTGAGTACATCGTAAAAAGTCGCATTCCCAGTGTTTATAATAAATCCCGAATGCTTCTCTGAGACTTTAGCGCCCCCGATCGAGTACCCTTTAAGACCCGCATCTTCAATAAGCTTTCCTGCATAGTACCCTGGAGGCCTTTTAAAAGTGCTCCCCGCACTGGGATAATCCAGAGGTTGTTTTTCTTTTCTCCTCTGATTTAGTTCCTCCATCTTCTTTTTTATCTCTTCATAATTCCCTCTTTCAAGAGAAATCCAGGCTCTTAGCACTATCCATTCTTTTTCTTGCAAAATGCTATATCTATAAGAGAACTTCATTTCCCGATTGGAAAGAATCAGTATATTGTTATTTTCATCTAAAACTTCCACCTTTTCTACCACGTCCTTCATCTCAGGCCCATAGGCACCGGCATTCATCACTATGGCTCCACCCAGAGTGCCAGGTATACCACTTGCAAATTCAAAACCGGTAAGCTCATGTACCAATGCCACATTTGCAATATAGGACAGGGATGCTCCCGCTTCTGCTATTATCTTAGTTCCTTCTACAATGACATTCCTCAAAGAACTAAGTTTTACAACCACGCCTCTTATACCTTTTTCACTTACCAGCAAATTAGTGCCATTACCTAGAATAAAAAAAGGTATTTTTTCCTGTCTTAAATACGCGATGAGATTAATAAGTTCGTCTCTACATCCCGGAACAGCTAGTACATCAGCTGGTCCTCCTATTTTAAAAGAGGTATGCCTTTTCATTGGCTCATTTAAGTATAATTTCCCCTCTTTTAAAATTTCTTTCAATTTATCAACAAGTATCTCAGCCACTGTACCACTCCTCAAAATCAAAAATCAAAAAATTATTCCATCTATAGTCTATCAATTACATGTTAATTTCATTCCACATGCAATTTTATAATACCACTTTTTATTTACAAAATAAATAGGAGGGAAAGTCCCTCCTTTCATGCGTTGTAACATACTTTAAATCTTTTTGTAACACACCCTTCCGCATCGTACATACTCACTACTGCTGTACATTTTTTTATCTTTATCTCACAGTTACAATCCCTGCAAAAATAGAGGTTATTTCCTATCTTGCCCACATTAGTGCTCTTGCAATTTGGGCATTCCATAAAGTGCTCACCTCTTCATTACCACAATCTTCTCAAAATTTTGAACATTCTATGTACACCCTCTACTTTCATCCACTACATATTATACCACATAATGCAAATAGGAAATAGTCTAATATTTTGGATTTTTTCTTACATTTTCTTAATATTTCTTCTCTTTTTATGCTTTTTCTCCTAGAATAAATAAACACAAGTCGTTTGCCCTACATTTCTAATTCCCTCTTTATTTTCGCAACAATAGAATCGGCAGCTCCAAATCCCATATTTATGCATTTTCCTGCCCGGTCAAATCTACACCAGTGTATATTATCGACATTAGGTTTTAAAAAATCACTTTAGAATTTTGTCACTCCTCAAGAAGCTCTTTTACAACTTCTATACCGTTTAATTTCATGTGATACAAAAACATGGTATGTATCAAATTGCCATCATGAGGCATTATCTTGAGGGACTCGGCAGTTTTTACAGATGTATCATACGTTTCAACGCAATTTTCCGGTACAATTACATTTACTTTAAGATTATTGGCATTTGCAATCATTTTTATAGACATAGCCGTCTGGTAAACGCATAAGTCAGTGCAATCTCCTACAACGATAAAAGTAGATTTTCCTTCCTTTATCATTTCAACAACTTTCTTTAAAAACTCATTCCCGCCTTCTAATTCCCCACCAAAAAACACATTTAATGAATTTTTCTCTACAATCACAGGTTCTCCTTCAATTATTTCTTTTAATTCGTCAACAATTTCACTCTCATAGGTGCCTTTTACACAGTGAGGAGGAAATTCTCCAAATTCAACTGCATCTGAAGGATGAGCGTCATTTAAAAAGAACACATTTTTTATCCCCATCCTATAGCAGGCTTTTAATAAATTTTTTATGGGTTCTATTATGCCTGCAACTCTTGGACTAGCTAATGGACCGCTTTTACAAAAACCGTTTAGCATATCCACAACCAAAACTGAAACCTTATCCTCTCCACCAGCATTGTATATTACACTGCTCAAGCTTTTTTCTTCAAGGTTGCTATAAAAGTCAAAAAGGTAATTTAAAAAGGGCCTGGTGTTATACAAAAAGCTATCAAAATTCATAAAAAATTACCCCCTCTAATCAACTCTTTTGCCAAAATTATACCACAAAAATACTTAATCCAGTACATTGAAAAAAGTTTCTCTTGCCACAGCTAAAAGCCTCCCATCTTCTTTGTAGGCTTCACAAACTGCCACAGTAGTTTTACTCCCCGCATGAACTATTTTACCTGTCGCTTTCACTTTTTCTCCCACTTTCACTGGCGAAAGGTAATTTATATTCATCTCAATAGTTATCACCTGTTTACCTACTGTCCTTGCCGCCATACCCATAGTGATATCCATCACTGAAAAAAGCACGCCTCCATGAGCAATATTAAGAGGATTAAGGTGCTTTTCTTCAATTTCTATTTCTGTCACAGCATAGCCTTGTCCCAGTTCTACCACATGAACTCCTATTAACTGATGAAAATTTGTATCCCTGTTCACTTTCAAAAGTTCTTCAAAAAGTTTCTCATCTATTCCCGCATTTTTTGCCTTCACCTTTTATCCCCTCTTTCTTAAGTTGCTGTCTTTATTATAGCATAAAAAATAGCAGGACATTTTATCCTGCCTCTAAAACGCGAATATTTTGTGCCATATCTTTATAACATATCCTTCAATAGGGTCAAATATTCCGTCAAGTCTTTTTACGATCTCACTCCCCATAAAACCTATTGCAAAACCTCCTATTACATCAAAAGGATAATGGACTCCAACGTACACTCTCGCAAACAAAAGAAGTAAAGTTAACCCCATCATTATTCTTCCAATCAACCTATCGTACATAAGCTCGGCAAAAGAAAGTGCAGAACCTCCTGATGCATGGTCACTCGGAAAAGAAGCATCAGCTGGATGTCTCACCAAAAGATTAACTTTGTTATGCACAAAAGGCCTTGGCTCAAAATAAATAGTTGAAACCATCAAATTTAGCCCTAACGCGATAATAGCCGCAAAAAAGGCATCCATAGAAGCCTTTTTGCCACTATCACTCCCTATAAACCACTGCAAAATTAAAAGTACTCCGTAAATTAAAGGGGAGTAGACTGCGATAAAAATCATAGTTTTATCCAAAAAAATATTATGGCCTGCAAGACCATTTATCATGTGAAAAAGTTTTAGATTCATTTCTCTCACCTCATATTCATTATACCCTCTACTTTTTAGAAAAAAATTAAAGATTCATTAAAAATTGATTAAAATCAATAATCAATTCCCAAATCTTCTATAATGCTTATAAATGCTTCCACAACTTTGGGATCAAACTGCACTCCTGCATTTTTTCTCAGTTCCGCTACGGCTTCAGCTATTGTAAGAGGAGATTCTCTATAAGGCCTTTTTGAAGTCATTGCATCAAAAGCGTCCGCAACAGCTATTATTCTCGACCCCAAAGGTATATCTTCCCCTTTCAATCCATCGGGATAGCCCTTCCCATCGTACCGCTCATGGTGATGCCTTATTATTTTAGCAACATTCTCCATAACCTTTAACTTCTTTACGATTTCATACCCCATTACTGGGTGATCCATTATCTCAGCAAATTCCTGATAACTGAGTTTCCCTGGTTTCTCTAAAATTTCTTCTCTTATCCCAATCTTTCCTATGTCATGAAGTCTTGCTGCAGTTATTATCTCTTCCGCCTCTTTCCCTTGAATACCCATTTTTAAAACAATTTGTGTAACTAACTTGCAGACTCTCTGGGAATGTCCCTGGGTATAAACATCCTTTGCTTCCAGCGCAGATATCATAGCATTTTCCATATCCCTTAAGTTCTCCTGCATCTCTTCCATCATTTTTTTCAATCTCTCTGCCTGCATCCTAAAATAACTTATTGACACAGAGACAAAATAATATATCGGCACAGATATTATAAAAGTTACCAAAAATATGTAAGATTTTTCAGTTAAGTATATCTCTAAAAATTCACCTACGCTTACTATGGTAGGAATAATCAGGCTCTTTTTTATGTCAAATTTGAGGGCTGAAATTATCACAGGAATATACAAAAGCCTTGTATACGCATAAAAATATATGGTATTTATATTTCGAGAAGTGTAAAATATCAATACAATTAGTAAAATCAAAAACATAAAAATCAAGCCATCCATAAATTTTTGATTTTTCAAAAACTTATACCCTCTCATAACACTTCTCTCCCAAAATTGCAAAACATTCTGTTTTTCATCATTTTTCGCCTTATTTTATAAATATTCTACAATTTCTATTTTTTACTGTCAATAATCGATTACATTTGAATTTTTAATGAATTTTTAATATTTGTTTGATATAATAGGCAGAGAAATGTAAAGGGGTGGAAAATTAATGAGAATTCTCCTTGTGGATGATGAAGAAAATCTGGTAAATGCGCTATATAAAGCTTTAAAAGAAGAAGGTTACAGTGTAGACATTGCACAGAACGGCTTGGAAGGCTTGGATTACGCTCGAATGAATGTGTATGATGTGATAATTCTGGATATAATGCTTCCAGGCCTAGATGGAGTAAAAATTCTGGAAACCTTGAGAAATGAAGGCATAAATACCCCCGTATTGATGCTTACAGCAAAAGATTCTATTGAAGACAAAGTAAAAGGCCTCGATACAGGAGCAGATGACTATCTCACAAAACCTTTTGAACTTTCTGAATTAATGGCGAGGATTAGGGCTTTACTAAGAAGAGAATCTCCTACAAAAAGCCCCATATTGAAAGTTGCGGACCTAGAACTTAATACCCTTACCCGTCAAGTAAAAAGAGGAGGAAAAGAAATTAACCTTACCAGTAAAGAGTTCGCTCTATTAGAGTATATGATGAGAAACACAGGAAGAGTTTTAACTCGCAGCCAAATAGCAGATCATGTGTGGGATTATGAATTTGATGGTTTTTCAAACATCATAGACGTATACATACGGTACCTCAGAAAAAAAATTGACGATGGCTTTGAAAATAAACTAATCCACACCATAAGAGGAAGTGGATATTGTTTAAAGGAGATAAAGTGATATGAAAAAATTGTATTTCCCATTAAAAATTAAATTGACTCTCTGGTATGTACTTCTCTTGGCCTTTGTCTTATTTTTATTCAGTATCATGACGTATTTAATTCTGGAAAAAATGTTAATTTCAAATGAGGATGCTACATTAAAAACTCAAGCTCAGCAAGTATCTTCACTTTTGGACATTGAAAATGGAAAAATAAAATCAGCGGATGAACTTTTTTACGCCAATACCGAATTTTATGGGGCTTTGTATTCGTATCCTGATCTTAGATTGATTGAATCCAATATTCCAAAAGCTCTACTGGACCAGTATACTTACTCACCAAACTTCATAGGAAAATATGAAACCTTAAGATACAGCAAAGGAAGTATACGCTTGTATTCAGAACCTATTTACTATGATAATAAAATAATAGGAATAATAGTAATAGGGCAATCTTTAAACCTTATGAATTTAACAATGAAAAATTTATTTGGAATCTTTATTTTTTTAATCCCTCTTTTCATACTGATCGCTTCTTTAGGAGGCATCATAATAGCAAATAAAGCTTTACATCCCATAAGCCACATAATAAAAGTAGCAAGAGAAATAAGCGTAGGAGACCTCTCGAAAAGACTGAATCTTCCCTACACCGGAGATGAAATCGGCAATCTCGCTCAAACTTTTGATCTTATGCTTGAAAGACTGGAAAACTCTTTTGAAAGGCAAAAACAGTTTACAAACGACGCATCCCACGAATTAAGAACGCCTATTGCAGTAATACAAACTCAAGCAGAATCTGCCTTAAATGGAAAAAGAACAATCGAAGAATATAGAAAAGCTTTAGAAATCATACTTGAGGAATCAAAACATATGTCAAAACTTATACACAATCTTTTATTCTTGGCAAGAAGTGATGCAAACGCAGAAAGGCTATTGATGGAGAATTTAAACTTAAGCGATCTCATAGAGGGAATGGTTAGTGAACTTGAACCTATTGCAGAAAGCCATGGATTAACATTAAAGGTTGTAAAAAATGACCCCTCTTACGTTAGAGGAGACCAAACTAGGATAATTCAGCTGTTTTACAATTTAATAGACAATGCGATAAAATATACTCCGCAAGGCGGAAGAATAGAAATAAGTATTGAAAACTACGGAAAATTCATAAAAACTTCTATAAAAGATACAGGAATAGGGATACCTAAAGAACATCTCCCCCATATTTTTGAAAGATTTTATAGAGTTGACAAGGCAAGAGACAAAAAAAGCGGAGGAAGCGGCTTAGGACTTTCTATATGTAAGTGGATTGTTAATGCCCACGGAGGAAAAATAGAGGTAGAAAGCCAAGAAGGAAAGGGGACTACTTTCACAGTATGGCTTCCGGCATTAAGAAAAATGAGCTAGAAAAAACTAGCTCATCTCAGTTTGTTGACAAAGTGCTTCTTATTTAAGTGGCATTTTGTGTTAATGCTCCGGAGTTGCAAAGCGACTAAACTAA
>NZ_JBNATX010000004.1:0-83285 GCF_049701115.1 Caldanaerobacter sp.
ACAATATTTAGAGCAAAATTTGTGAAATTTGGAACGAAAGTGTCATTTTGGGGAACGAAAATGCATTTTTCGCCTAATATTTTACAATTAGAAATTACAAAAAATTGAGGAGAATACCTCCTCTCATGTTATTTCTAGGTCAATTATACACCGTTAGTGACAACTACATGCCCACTCATCTTTCTCCTCTGTCTTCATAAATTTAAAAATTAATCATAAAGGAAAATTATTAACTTTCTAAAAAATTCTTTGATTAATAGGAAACTTAATTATTTTATCCGCAATTTTAGACAAACTGGGGTCATGTGAAATCACAATTACAATTTTATTTCTCTTAAGTTCAGTAAGTATCTTCATAAATGTCGCTATACCTTCTCTATCTAATGCATTTGTAGGTTCATCAAATATGAACACATCTGCTTCTTTTAGTAAAGACCTTGAAATTGCTATTCTCTGTCTTTCGCCTCCTGATATATTAGACGATTTTTCATTGATTTCTGTATCATATTTTTTATCAAAAGATCCAATAAAGTCCAGTAAATTAATCTTATGTATTTTATTAATAATCTCTTCTTTATTCGTGTCTTCTTTGCCATAAACCAGATTGTTATATATGGTATCTTCTAAAAGATAAGGATGCTGCTCCGTAAAAGAAATAAGTTTTTTTCTCACAGAATACATATTAAGCTCTTCTATAGGAATTCCGTTATACAAAATACTTCCCTCTTTAGGTCTATATATTCCAAGCAGTGTATGCACAAATGTAGATTTACCTGCGCCATTTTCACCCACTATCAGATAAATATTGCCTTTTTCAAAACGACATGAGACATTATTAAAAATCTCCTTTTCACCTATCAAAACCGTTAAATTCACGCATTCTATTACATTTATCTCATTAATAACCTTATCCCCATTGTGCTCTTTTTCCATGCTGATAAGTTCATTTATTCTGTCCTTTGCAACTTTATATTTCTGATAGGATTTCCCACTTTCAATAATACTTGCAACTCCCGGTATTAAAATTTGTACATATATAATAGCAGTAGTTAAATTTCCTATTGTGGTTGTGCCCTTGCCCAAGGATATACCCAGTACAATTATTACAACAGCAAAAAACAGGCGGGTCATTAAATTTGAGAGATTGGATATCCAAAAATCGTACCTTAAAAATTTAATAGAGGACTTTACAAATGGTATGCTTGCTTTTAAAAATTCACTGTCAATTTCCTCATACCATGAGTTAATCTTTATTACCAGTATATTAAATAATTGTCTGCCTATCCTTGAAAAAAATTGAGCTTGTTTTTCCAACATATCTTTATTTAAAGAATAATAACGAGCTTGAGAAAGTTTGTAAAACATTATATACATTGACACAATGAGTAAAGATAAAAATCCCAGCAGTGTATTTATGCTAAAAAGTATTGGAATCAGTGCTGTTATTTTTAACATTTCTATTACTGCATAAGGGAATTTCTCTACAACACAGTCTGATATAGTAACAGAATCATTATTAATCCTCTGTGCAAGATACTGTCCGTTAATGCTTGATATTTTTTCATAAGGTAGCCTTTTGACCTCATACATAATATCAGATTCAATATCTATTAGCATATAATTTGAAATTTTTACGTTTAGATAGTAAGCTATGTACATGCTGATAAATTCTAAAATTATCAATAGGGTAAATTTCAATAAAAATTCTCTGATAGTCAAATTCACGCTGATTTCAACTTTTGTTATATAATCTATGTACATTCCAATATATGTAGGGATATATATCAAAATTGCAGTGTAAATTAATCTAACAAATATTAAAAAAGCATAACTGTATTTATACTTATTAAGATATGGAAGAATTTTAAACTTTCCCCTTTTAAATCTATAATCTACCATACTAACCTCCTCCCCCTATCCCCTCCCCTGATATTTTACAAGACCTCTTTGCCAGAGTGTAAGTGATATTCCTGAAAATACAAGTAATAAAATTGCCTGATAAGCAAATATTTCTTGAAAGCTTGAAAGTCCAATTAATATTCTTGCAGGAAAAGAGGAAAATATTATAACAGGTATAATTGTCATAAACACCTTCCTTATGATGCCTGAATATATTACATCAGGATATTTAGCAAATTCCATCAAATCATCATATATATAAAACATGTTGTTTACCTCAAAAAACCAAAAGGAAAGAAGGCTTATACAAAAGTTTGAAACAGTATATATGATTAAAGATAAAATAAGTGAAATTACATAATAAACTAAGTTCATGCCTGTATGAATGTCATTCATCTTAAGTCCATAAATTAAAAGTATAAATCCAGGCAGTGCCCTCCATACTCTTCCAATATTCACTCTTTTAAGTAATATAAATGCAATTGTATTTACAGGCTTTAATAGGTAAATCTCCAAATTCCCTCCCTTTACAGTTTCAGGCAAACTCAATATACCTCCTCTAAAGGTCATGTTATAGACCTCAATAAGGATAAAATAGGTCCCAAGTAAGACATACACATCTCCTAAAGTAAAGCCTCCTATTTCACTGACATTCAAATATATCACTCTAAAAAGTAAAAGGATACCAATTAAATAAACCAGTTGGGTAAAAAAGTTGAAGAATACATCAACCCTAAAAGCCAAATCCATTTTTAGCCTCAATTTAAAAAGGGACTTTATAAACCTCATTTTATTATCCTCCCGACGCAGTAAATCTCCTACTTCCTATTTTAAAGACTAAATGGCTTAATGACACTAAAATGAATATCCAAATTGCCATTGAAGCAAATTCAAAAGCAATATCTAATCCCGTCATTTTCCCTAAAAATATTTGTGCTGGTACATAGCCGCAAAACTTAAAGGGCAAAAAAAGCCATAGGCTTTTAGCTGGCAGCAAATCCAGCGGAATCAACATACCAGATAAAAGTGCAACAATCCCTTCAGAAAAATATATAATGTATGTACTTCTCTCAAACCAAAAGCTCAAAAGGTTAAGTATATAACCATAACTAAACCCTATTACTATTCCACCCATCCAAAATAAAATACTTAAAAAATATGTACTGGCTTCCTTTGGAATTACAACATAATCTTTTAGTATAATTGATACCACTATAACTCCTGCTATTCCAAAAATCCACTGTATTATCCATGAACCAATAAGCCTAAAAAGATAGAGAAGATAATGGTTCACAGACTTTGTGAGCCAAAGGCTTAAACTTCCATCTTTTATACTTTCCCCTATTTCAATCCAAGCAGAATAAGGAGTATTCATTACAAAAAATTGTGTCACAATAAAATATGTAACCATATCTGAAAGGTTATATCCTCCAATGCTTCCTCCATGGGAAAGTATTGTCTTCCAGAGAAAGAAAAGGGCTAACGGCGGAATAAGCACCACTGTTAAGTAAAATAAAGAATTTGCTTTGTACTGAAGCATTCTCTTGACTTCACATTTTGCACTTTCTAAATATAGCCTAATCATTTTCCTTCCCCTCACTGTAGAATCTATAAACCACTTCTTCTAATGTTGGCTCCATAATTTCAATATCTGAAATATTGTATTTGTTTAAAATTTCTTTTGCCACATCCTTTGAAATGCTTTCTTCTGCACTAATTGTAAGGCAGTTTTCTTCCTTTGATATGACCGATACACCTTCTATATTCTGCAATTCTTTTTCTAAATTTTCATCAAATACCTCATCAAAACATATTTTTATAAATTTCCTCCCAAATATTCTTTTCTTGAGTCCCTCAATATCTCCGTCATATAATTTCCGACCTTTATCAATCATTATCACCCTTGAAGCACATTTTTCTATGTCTTTCATATTATGGCTTGTGAGCATTACGGTAGCCTTATAATCCTTTACATACTCCTTCAAAAAATTGTGAAGTTCATTTTGAGAAAATATGTCAAGCCCAAGAGTTGGTTCGTCTAATAAAATTAACTTTGGTTCCCATAGCAAATTTGCAACTATCTCCGCTTTTTTTCTCTGCCCATGGGAAAGGTTTCTCACAGGACTTTTTAAAATATCTTTTATCTTCATCATTTCAGAAAGTTTGTCTACTCTATTTTTATATTCGCTATGCGAAAGATTGTAAATTTCTTTTATGAAATAAAAACCGTCCAAAACAGGTAGGTCCCATGCTACCTCTTCAAGAAATCCCCTTGATGCCATAATAAAGCTTACTTTAGATAGAAATTTTTTACTCCTTTTGTATGGAATTTCATCAAGCACACGAACTTCTCCTTCTGTAGGGAAAAGGACTCCTGCAAGAATTTTCAAAGTAGTAGTTTTGCCTGCCCCATTTGGTCCTATATATCCTACAATTTCTCCTTCTCCTACATTAAAAAAAACTCCTCTTAATGCTTCAACTTCTTCATATAAAGGTTTAAATACACTCTTTACACTTTCTATAAGGCCTGCCTCTTTTACCTGTCTTCTATAAATTTTTGTAAGATTGGCCACTTCAATTACATACCTACTCATTTTTCTCCTCTGCCTTTCAAAAATTATGTTTAAAATCCTTATTCCCTCTTTATAAATAAATCAACATCTATCCACTTAACTTTACCTAATACATCAAGTAACCTGTCAATTTCTTTTGCCCTAGTAATTTTATTTTCTAATTTTAGGGTATTGACATCTTACCGTGAGTCTCCTTTCCTAAATTTCTATACTTTTCCCATTTTCATTGTACAATAAAATAAATGTCATGTATACTATATTTTAGTATAGTTTTTATTACATTTACAGTTAATGTTTACATAATTAAGCACAAAAATTATGCTAAAGTATAGCCTCAAATTTTAGTCCATATCTATCAAGTTTAGCTTAATCGCCTTTGCCACCGCTTCTTTGATATTTTTTACCTCAAGTTTTTCTACTATTTTTCTCTTGTGATATTTCACAGTCACAACCCCTATCCCAAGAGTTTCTGCTATGTCTAATTCTCTGTATCCCTTTGCCTCTAATGCCAGTATTTTTATCTGGTTGTCATTTAATTTTATCTTTATCTCATTTAGCTCTTTTTCTTTTACTATCTTTTCATACTCAGTTGCTATTTTCTCAGCCAGCAGTTTTATTACCATTGATGCTTCATCCGCAATCTTTTTATCAATAGTTGATTATCATATTCTCATTTTCTTATTATTATAGGCGATATAATAAAAATGAGGAGAATAATCTCCTCCCATTAATATAACACGCTCTAATCTATCAACAAATTTTCGTAAAGTAAAAGATATTCTTTGGCTGAGGCATTCCAGCTGTGGTCTACTTCCATAGCCTGCCTTACTATGCTATTCCACCTATCCTTATCTTTATATATTGATAGGGCATACTCTATTACATGAAGCATATCGTGGGCATTGTAGTTTGTAAATGAGAAACCATTCCCTTCGCCAGTGTACTCATTATAGGGAGTCACTGTATCTTTAAGTCCCCCCGTTTCTCTCACAATTGGAAGACTTCCATACCTCTGGGCTACCTGCTGGCTTATACCACAGGGTTCAAATAAAGAAGGCATTAAAAACATATCCGAGGATGCATATATCTTTTTGGCCATAGAGTCGCTAAAATCAATTATCGCAGCCATTTGAGATGGGTATTTAAAAGCAAAGTATTTAAAAGAATCTTCATAATTCTTTTCTCCTGTGCCAAGAACAACAAACTGAGCTCCTGTGCGCAGAATATCCTCTAATACGGCGAGTATCAAATCAATTCCTTTCTGGCTGGTAAGCCTTGATACAAGCCCTATTAAAGGTATATCCTCTCCTATTTCGAGTTTTAAATCTTTCTGAAGCATCACTTTGTTTTGCCTCTTCTTATCAAAAGAATTTATGTCGTAATTTATATATATGTCTTTATCCGTCTCAGGGTTATAAAAATCATAGTCGATTCCATTGACTATTCCTACCAGTTTGTCTCCTATTCCCCCAAGCAGTCCATGAAGGCCTTCACCGTAAAAAGGAGTTTTTATCTCTTCTGCATAAGTCTTGCTGACAGTTGTCACTTTGTCAGAGTATATGATTCCCCCCTTCATAAAAGAAATCCCATCATAGTATTTAAGTTTATCCTCCGCATAATATTCCTCTCCCAAAGACAAAAGATCTCCCAAAACTATCTTAGGAAATACTCCCTGAAATTTTAAGTTATGTATAGTAAATACTGTTTTTATTTTTCTATGCACATCGCTCTCGCTGTAGTGAGCCTTTAAAAGAACGGGTACAATGCCTGTGTGCCAGTCATTACAATGAATTATATCCGGTTTAAAATCCTCCAAATAATATATAGATTCTAAAATGGCTCTACTAAAGTAAGCAAATCTTTCCCCATCGTCATAATATCCGTAGTATTGATGCCTTTTAAAATAATATTCATTGTCCAAAAGGTAATAAGGAATTCCTTCAAATTCTACATATTCAATTCCGCAATATTGATTTCTCCAGCCCACAGGCACTATAAAATTTGCAATGTGTTTTACTTGAGCCATGTACTCCGGGGGTATTTGTCCATATTTAGGAAGCATGACTCTTACATCCAAACCCAACCCTCTCAATGCCTTTGGCAAAGAATAAGCGACATCCGAAAGACCTCCTACCCTTGCAAAAGGATAGGCTTCTGAAGCTACAAACAGTACTTTCATCTTATATTTTCTCCTGCCTTTCTAAGCAAATTTTCAACTATCTCACCTTTCTCTATGACAACAGGAAACTTTTTGTCCCCAATTAATCTTTTCCCTTCTTCTATTATCACATTTTTATCCAGTATGGCATTTTTCAAAAATGCCCCTTTTTCGATTATGCAATTTGAAAACACTATAGAATCCTCCACCACTGCCCCTTCTTTTATCTCAACTCCCCTTGAGATTATGCTGTTTTTGACCCGCCCTTTTATGAGGCAGCCATTTGAAATAAGAGAATTTTCAACCTCACAGCCTTCGTAATATTTTGTAGGAGGAGAATCATTTGTTTTTGTATAAATTTTACCTCCTTCAAAAAACAGCTCTCTCCTTACTCTCAAGTCCAATATATCCATTGAAGTTAAATAATAGTTTCTAACCGAGTTTACACAGCTCAAATAGCCTTTATATTCGTACGCTCCTACTTTTAATTTATCTAAACTGTCATATATACACTCTTTAAAGGAATTGTATTTGCTCTTCTCTATAGCCCTGTAAATAAAGTCTATTAAAAGTTCTTTTTTCAATATAAAAGTCTCCATAGAAATATTGACACTTGCATTAAGCCCTAAAAGTCTTCCCACACTTAAAACTTCATTCTCATCACCTAAATTGAGCACATCGCAGTTTAAAAATCTTCCTTCACTATTATTTACTTTTTTATACAAAACCGTAATATCATTTCCCATCTCTTCATGATACCTGGCAACTTCATTAAAATCAATTTTGTATATCATCCTGGAAGAAGCAAGTATTATGTGGTCACCGGAACTTCTGTAAAAAAACTCCATATTATTTTTTAAAAGTTTTGCATCGCTTATAGGCGAATTTTCTAAAGAATAATTAAATATAAACAAGCCTCCGTTTTTTCTATTTAAATCCCAAGGTTTGCCGGTACCTAAATGGTCAACTAAGGACCGGGAGTGGGTCTGCCCAAAAATTCCTACAGTTTTCACACCAGCATTTACAAGATTTGAAAGTATAAAATCTATCACACGGTATCTTCCAAAAATTATAACAGAAGCAAGAGGTCTATTTACTGTAAGACTTTTTAAATTACCCTCTTCTTCATTTAAATTTAACACACCTATATAGTTGGCAAGCATAAAATTCTCCTCCCTTCAGTTATTTTAATTCACATTTTCCATTACAATCTCTCCCTCTCTCACAACAGTTATTTCTTTGCCATCTCCTACAATGCTCCCTCTTTTCACAACCACTTTGGGCCCAATTATGCTTTTTACGACTTTTGCCCCGTCTTCAATCACTGCGTCAGACATAATGATAGAATCTATTATCTCCGCTTTTTCTCCCACAACTACCCCATAAGACAAAATCGAATTAGAAACAGTTCCAAAGACTATGCATCCTTCCACTATAAGGGAATTTGAAATCTTTGCAGAGGGACCGATATACTGAGGAGGATATGCAAAAGAGGCGCTGTAAACTTTCCAGCTTCCGTCAAAGAGTCTTAATTCTTTTTCTTTTGGAGAGTATGGGTCTTCTTTTATCAGGTCCATGCTTGCCTCCCAATAGCTACTTATTGTACCTACATCCTTCCAGTACCCATTAAAGACATAGGCATACATCTTGTACCCTTTTTTAAGCATTTTGGGAATTATGTCCTTGCCAAAGTCGTGAGAAGAACTTTCGTCTTGAGCATCTTCCATCAAAACTTCTTTCAACTTATCCCATTTGAAAATGTATATTCCCATTGAAGCCAATGTGCTTTTGGGCTTTTTTGGTTTTTCCTCAAATTCATATATCCTATAATCTTCATAAGTATTCATTATTCCAAATCGCGAAGCCTCCTCTATTGGCACTTTTGTAACAGCAATTGTGGCATCAGCATCCTTTTGCTTGTGAAATTTAAGCATTTTTAGATAATCCATTTTGTACACATGGTCCCCGGAGAGAATCAATAAATTTTCGGGAGAATATTTTTCAACGAAATTTATGTTTTTAAGCACAGCATCAGCAGTCCCGCTATACCACTTACCTCCCCTTTCTTCAGTATAGGGAGGAAGTATCGTAACGCCGCCGTTGACCCTGTCCAAATCCCAGGCACTGCCTATACCTATATGAGAGTGAAGTATAAGAGGTTGATACTGGGTCAAAACCCCTACCACTTCTATAGAAGAATTAGAACAATTGCTTAGAGTAAAATCGATTATGCGATATTTACCCCCAAACTCTACTGCAGGTTTTGCATTTGTTTTTGTCAGCAATTCAAGTCTGCTACCCTGGCCCCCTGCAAGAATTAATGCAATAATCTCCCTTTCCATAAAATTCACCTCACTCATATTGTGGTTTTAATATCACTGCGGAAAGAGGAGGCAATTTTATTTGTATGCTGTAAGGCTTGCCGTGTATTCCTATTTTTTCAGCTTCAATGAGATTTTGGTTAACAAAGCCTCTCCCTCCGTATTTTGTTTCATCACTATTCAAAATCTCCTTATACAAACAATATTCTGGCACCCCTATTCTGTAGACGGGATAAGATACCTTACTGAAATTGCACACCACCACCAAAAAGTCTTTTTTGTCTTTTGCAAATCTGATATAAGAGATAATGCTCTGTTCACTGTTGTTGACATCAATCCATAGAAAACCCTCTTCAGAATGGTCCATTTCATAAAGACTTTTATTGGAAAGATATATTTTATTTAAATCTTTTACATATTCTTGCAGACTTTTGTGCATTGGATAATCAAGCAAGAACCAATCTAGCTCCTTCTTAAAGTCCCATTCTATGAACTGCCCAAATTCTCCACCCATAAAAAGCAGTTTCTTCCCTGGATGAGTCATCATATAGCCGTACAAAGCCCTGAGATTTGCAAATTTTTCTTCATAAGTGCCAGGCATCTTATCAAGCAAAGATTTTTTCCCGTGCACAACTTCATCATGTGACAGAGGTAAAATGAAATTTTCTGAATAAGTGTACATGATAGAAAAAGTGAGGAGATTGTGATTCCACTTTCTTTCTTCAGGGGGAAACGCCATATACTTTAGAGTATCATTCATCCATCCCATGTCCCATTTGTAATTAAAACCAAGCCCTCCACTATAATCAGGATAAGTGACTAAAGGATATGCACTTGATTCTTCTGCCACCATCAAAGGATTAGGGAAATTGGTGAAGATAAGTCTATTTAAATCTCTTAGAAATGAAACCACCTGGTCGTGAACTTCCTGCCTTCCAGAACGGGTATGAAGGTAGAGCATATTAGAAATGGCATCACATCTCAAACCGTCTATATGATACTCTTTAAACCAGAAATAAGCATTGGAAAGGAGAAAGCTTTTTACACCCGGCTTTGACACGTCAAAGTTTGCTGTTCCCCAGTAGTCATTTTCTCTTATGAAAGGGTCATCGTATTCGTAAAGGTGGGTCCCATCAAAATTGTAAAGGCCATGCTCATCCTTGCAAAAATGCCCCGGAACCCAGTCCATAATTATTCCAATGCCGTGTTGATGCAGTGTATCGACAAAATACATAAAATCTTCAGGAGTGCCATAGCGACTTGTTACAGAAAAATAACCTGTTATTTGATATCCCCATGACATATCCAAAGGATGTTCCATTAAGGGCAGCAATTCCACATGGGTATACCCCATTTCCTTTACATAAGGGACAAGTAAATCGGCAATCTCCCTATAGTTTAACAATTCTCCATTTTCTTTTCTCCTCCAGGACCCTAAGTGAAGTTCATAAATATTTATAGGAGTTTCAAAGATATTTTTATTTTTTCTCCTTAACATCCAGTCCTCATCATGCCACTGATATTCGGGCAAATTTTTAACAATAGAAGCAGTGTTAGGTCGCACTTCTGAAAAAATGGCATAAGGGTCTGATTTTAAAATCTTTTTTCCGTCTTTTGTGTGAATTTCATATTTGTAAAGTTCCCCTTCTTTTAAGCCTTCTATAAAAATCCACCATAGCCCTGAATCTTTTACTTTGAGCATCATGTGATTTTTTGCATCCCAATTATTAAAATCGCCAGCAATTCCCACCCTAACTGCATTAGGCGCCCAGACACAAAACACTGTCCCCTCTTTTCCCCTATAATTTATAAATCTACTGCCTAAAAAGGTGTAAGCTCTGAAATGTTCCCCTTTTAAGAATTTTCTGATATCGGAAAGATAGATAGTTGAATTTTTATACTGGACTGTCATTTTGGAACACCCCTTTTTATATATATTCTCTAGGGGAAAAATCAAAGAACTGAAAAAAGAGATGAAAAAATAAAGGCAAGATTTAAAAAACTCAGAATAACTATATCATATCTTTGCTTTTAGTATAGCATTTTCCACAATCTTGTTCAAGAAAATTTTTACTGAAATTTGTAAGGTTTTGTATTATAATATTTCTAAAGACAATTTTTCTTTTAGTAGGGTAATTCCTTTTAGATTTCCTTTTACAACAAAGAATAATTTCCCCTCCCTTTTGTCTGTCCTGTATTTAGGTCAAGTTGTGAAAGCTAAATCAATAAATATTGCAAAAACTCCTTATATTCTATATAATAAAATCAAGTTATGATAAAAAATCGCAATAAAATATTTTAAAAATTTTATTGTTACATTTCAAACAAAGGGGAGAAAAAAATGGCAAATAAAATTCAGATGAAAGTACCTCTCGTTGAAATGGACGGGGACGAAATGACAAGAATCATATGGAAATTGATAAAAGAAATACTTTTAGAGCCCTATATAGACCTTAAAACGGAATATTACGACCTTGGAATCAAAAACAGAGACGAAACTAATGACCAGGTCACAGTTGATGCAGCATACGCAATAAAAAAGTACGGAGTCGGGGTAAAATGCGCCACAATTACACCAAATGCAGAAAGGGTTAAAGAATACAACCTCAAAACAATGTGGAAAAGCCCTAATGCTACAATCAGAGCAATACTTGATGGCACAGTTTTTCGCACCCCCATCCTTGTTGAAGGGATAAAACCTCTTGTAAGGACATGGAAAAAACCTATTACAATTGCAAGACATGCCTATGGGGATATTTACAAGGACGTAGAATATAGAGTCTCTGAAAAAGGCAAAGCAGAACTTGTGTTTACATCTTCAAAAGGAGAAGTGATAAGACAAACCATACATGAATTTGAAGGCCCTGGAGTTATACTCGGTATGCACAATACTGATGAGTCAATAAAAAGTTTTGCAAGAGCATGTTTTAATTATGCTTTAGATACGAAACAGGATTTGTGGTTTGCGACTAAAGACACCATTTCAAAAATATACGACCACAGATTTAAAGACGTATTCCAGGAAATATATGAAAATGAATATAAAGAAAAATTTGAGGAAGCAGGAATTGAATATTTCTACACCCTTATTGACGATGCAATAGCCCGTATTTTAAGGTCAGAAGGTGGAATGGTATGGGCATGTAAAAATTATGACGGTGATGTGATGTCAGACATGGTAGCAACAGCTTTTGGTAGTCTTGCCATGATGACATCGGTATTAGTCTCTCCTGATGGAAAATACGAATTTGAAGCGGCTCATGGAACAGTTACAAGGCATTATTATAAATACCTCAAAGGTGAAGAAACTTCTACTAATCCTATTGCTACAATTTTTGCATGGACAGGCGCTTTGAAAAAAAGAGGAGAACTTGACGGAATAAAAGACCTTGTTGATTTTGCAGATAAGCTTGAAAAAGCATCCTTAAAGACAATTGAAAAAGGGATAATGACAAAAGACTTAGCCGCTTTATCTGACTTGCCAAATAAAACTGTTGTAAACACAGAAATTTTCCTCATTGAAATTAAAAAAACTTTAGAAGAGATGCTGTAAATACGTAAAAAGGGACGGTCCTCAGACAAAAGGAACCGTCCCCTTTGTTTGATTTTTAGTCCAGCAGTTTATAATAATCAATATTCACAAACACTGTCACAAGAAAAGCGAAAACCGTAACCCATGTGACATCGCTATTGTTCATTCTGCTGGACATTTTTATCCCTATCCACACAATGACAAACTGCCATATCATAAATGGGTCAATACTTCTTAAAAAGCCATAGGTCGTAGTCCCTTTTAAGGAAGGAAATAAAAGCGCTGGAGACATATCAACCAAAAGCTCCCCTGTAAAAAAGGAAGCAATGAAGCATATCAGAAAATATATTAAGACCGGCGTATAGGCATAACCCGTAATTGAAAATAATTCCGATACATCAGCCCTTCCTCTAAATACCCATTTTATAATAGCATATGCTGCAAGAACAACAAAAAGCCATGAAAGCAGATTATTTATCAGAGTAGAAGTGATTACAGATTTTGGAGCCAATTTCATTGCCAATTCTATTTCCTGAGGGGTAAAACCAGCATCTGGCTGGGATAGTCTCATTTTCAAAAGTTCCCTTATATGTTTTGCATAAACAGGATAACGCAAAAGATAAAGAAATACTATCCCTCCAATTTTCACTATGGCAGGATAAACTAGTTTTGGCTGATACATTAAATTTTTTATTGTTATTGAAGGTTTAAACAAAATTCCGTAAATTCTTTCTAAGAAATTTAAGTTTTTTATGTCTTCCTCTGTCTCAATTTTAAAAAAAGCCAACTGAGCTTCCTCCTTTACCTGAAAAGTTGCCAAAAACACAGGAGAGCAAATAAGTACATAGATTAAATTCTACATTTTTATAAAAAATCCTTCAAGAAAATTTTTGTCAATCAAATAAAAGACTATATAAAATTTTTCATTTATGTTAAAATGTCATTAAAGGGGGATCAAAAAGTGTTTACCGGAAAGAAAATTTTCTTAGTTATAATTCTTTTAATATTTGTTCTGCTACCACCCTCTTTCTCACAAGCGACCTCTACACAAACTCCCGTATACGTGCTTACTGTGGATGGCCCAATTGTACCCGTTGTTGCAGATTATATTGAAAGCGGCTTTAAAGCTGCGGAAAGGGATGGAGCAAGTCTTATAGTAATCGAGCTTTCCACGCCAGGAGGCCTTTATGCTACTACTCAAAAGATTGTAACGCGAATACTAAACTCTCCTATCCCCGTAGTTGTGTATGTATCTCCTGCAGGAGCGTGGGCCGGCTCTGCTGGAACTTTTATAACTCTTTCGGCAAATATTGCAGCAATGGCACCCGGCAGCAGAATTGGCGCTGCACATCCCGTCTCTATCGAAGACGACTCTGCTATGTCAGAGGTTCAAAGACAAAAAATAACACATGATGCTGCTGCCTGGATAAGAAGTATCGCCGAAAATAGAGGGAGAGACCCTAAAAATGCAGAAATGGCAGTCGTAGAGAGTAGGTCCTTCACTGACACCGAAGCCTTAAACGCAAACCTAATAGATTTAAGGGCAAATAACTTAGATGACCTTCTTAAAAAAATAAATGGGAAAACCGTAAAAAACTTTGATGGAACAACAATCACAGTGAAAAGCGACGGCCCTATTAAACACTATCCTATGACATCAGTGCAAAAATTTTTATTTGCGATAAGTGACCCGAATATCGCTTATCTTTTGATGAGCGCTGGAATTTTGGGAATAATCTTAGAGCTTTACCACCCTGGCGCTATCTTCCCAGGAGTTGCAGGTGGAATAAGTCTTCTTCTCGGGCTTTATACTCTTGGAACTTTAGATGCACAGCTTAGCGGCATGCTTCTTGTAATACTTGGAATTGTACTTTTAGCCTCTGAGGCTTTTGTAGTAAGCCATGGAATTTTAGCAGTCGGAGGAATAATTTCTTTTGTTCTAGGATCTCTAATGCTTTTCAGTGGAAATCAAATGGGACTTACAATTAACAAAGGAGTAGTATTTGCAACAGCCTTCTTTATGGCGGCTTTTGTGTCCTTTCTACTGGCAGCAGTTATAAGGGCACAAAAAAGAAAAGTAGTAACGGGAATAGAAGGAATGATAGGCGAGTTTGGGACTGCTGTGACAGACATAGACCCAAAGGGAACTGTATTGGTGGAAGGGGAGAGATGGCAGGCAGTCTCAAAAGAGCTTATTAAAAAGGGAGAGAAAGTTGTAATTATAGGAGTGGAAGGTCTCACTCTAAAAGTACAAAAAGTAAAAGAGGGAGGTAATGAGAGTGATTGAAAGTTTAGCTTTTCTTTTTACCTTAACAATTATATTAATAAGTTTAATTTCTGCATCTATAAGAATAGTACAGGAATATGAAAGAGGTGTAATTTTCCGCTTGGGGCGTTATGTAGGAGTAAGAGGACCTGGAATATTTTTCTTAATTCCAATAATCGAAAGAATGCAAAAGGTCGACTTGAGAGTGGTTACAATGGAAGTTCCCACTCAAGAAGCAATTACTAAGGACAACGTGACAATAAAAGTCAACGCCGTAGTATATTTTAGAGTAGTAGACCCTGCAAATGCAGTTATAAAGGTTTTAGACCATATAAGGGCAACATCCCAATTGGCACAGACCACATTAAGAAGCGTACTGGGACAATCTGATTTAGATGAGCTTTTGTCTCACAGAGATGAGATAAATAAAAGGTTGAGAGAAATAATTGACGAAGGAACAGAGCCATGGGGAGTAAAAGTAAATCTCGTTGAAATAAGGGACGTAGAATTGCCTCAGAGCATGCAAAGGGCCATGGCAGCACAGGCAGAAGCAGAAAGAGAACGCCGAGCAAAAATAATAAGTGCTGACGGTGAATATCAAGCTGCAGCAAAACTTGCAGATGCTGCAAGGATAATTGCATCTGAACCTGCTGCTCTCCAACTAAGATACCTCCAAACTTTAAGAGAAATAGCTAATGACAGGTCAAACATTGTAGTATTCCCATTCTCACTTGATATACTCCAGCAGCTCATGCCTCAGCATAAAAAAGAATAAACTCAATTTCAGCCACTGGGGACGGTTCCTCTTGTTTGACCCCAGTGGTTTTAATTTCCCCTTATAGCTTTTTTTAATTCCTCAACTTTTCTTGGAATTTCTTCTTTATGAATAATGTTTTTATCTTTCAGTATCTCATATATTTCTAAAATTAGAGGTTTTTTCAACCTTTCACCTTTACTATCTCCTGTAAAAATCTCGTAAGGTGTACCCTCTTTAATTATCTTGCCATCTTTCATTACATAAATATAATCTGCCCATAGAAAAGCAAAGTCTACATCGTGTGTTGATACTACAATAGTCTTTCCTTCCTCTTTTAAATCGTCGAGCAATTTAATAAGTTCCTCAGTGTGCTCAACATCTAAATAGGCTGTCGGTTCATCTAATATTATGACTTCTGGATCCATCACCAAAATATCTGCAATAGATACGATCTTTTTTTGCCCATAGCTTAAAAAATGCACAGGCTTATCTTTTAAATGAGATATATTGAGCTTTCCCATAATCTCATCTACTTTTGCCCTCACAATTTTTTCCTCATAGCCAAGGTTCATAGGACCAAAGGAAATCTCCTGATATACTGTTGCAGAAAAAAGCTGAACATCGGGATTTTGGAAAACAATACCCACATTTTTTCTAAGCTTTATAAGTTCTTTCCTGTTATACAAAATTTCCTTACCCTTATACATTATTTTACCTGATTTGGGTTTTAAAATGCCATTAAAATGGAGAAATAAAGTGGTCTTTCCTGCCCCATTAGGTCCCAATACAGCAATCTTTTTGCCTTTTTCTATTTTCATATTTATGCCCTGCAATGCCTTTGCACCATCAGCATATTCAAAGGATACATTTACTGCCTCTAATATAGTTTCCATGTTTATAGCCACCTTCTTATAAATGTTGAAGTAACTACTAAAGATGCATCTATCACAAGAAAAAAAATTATATTTATAATTGAAAATTTATATTCCCTACTAATTACTTTTATTTCGCCTGTATAAAGCCTTGATTCTAAAGCTATATATAAATTCTGAGAATAATTATAAGATTTTAAAAGTAAAGAATAGACTAAGAAACCTAAAGATTTGAAGGAATTTTTTATATTTTTGTATCCCAAACGTGATTCCTGGGAAATGTAAATTTCTTCTGCCTCTTTTAATAAAACAAATATAAACCGATATATCAATTGAAACAATTCTAAAAACAATGAAGGTATTCTTAACTTTTTTAAAACATTTATAATATCAATAATAGGTGTAGTAAAAGCAAGAAAATAAAGGCACGATACAATTGCTAAAACTCTAAAAAATAAATTAAGAGCCATCATAATCCCATAATGAGTAATCCCTAATTTTAAATTAAAAAACTTAAATGCAAATATAACTATATTACTATTATCATTTATAGGATTTATCATGATAGTAAGCAAACTCAAAAGCAGAAATGAAGAGGGTACAAGCATAAATTTAACATATACTTTTGCTGGAATTTTTGCTCTTAACACTGTAATTAAAAACATCAAAAAAATTACAATTATATTAGTGTATATATCAAAAAAGAAACATAAAAACATTGTAATAAAAGAAAATAAAAGTTTTTCGACAGGATGCACAAAATGCATCCTGTTCGTGTATGCATAGCTATCTATTAGCATTTTTCTTCCCCTTTACAAAACCCAAGTAGTATCCTATAAAACCTGCTCCTAAGGCAGCCTGTAAGGCAAACAAAAGGCTTTCTACCTCCCCGCTTGGCGGTTCCCATATTGGATGAAACCACGGCTTATAGTCTTTCGCTATTTCAGAAATAGTCTCTGTAGCCTTATCATCTGCTCCAGAAAATTCCGCATTTTTAGCTATAAAAAGGGGGAGAAACATTAATCCGATCACCAAAAGCACCAAAATCAAATTGACCGCCACATTTTTCTCCTTCATCTTACTACCTCCTCTTTTTCAATAACATTAAGCTCAATAAGCTCTTCTTTGCTGTATGTTAAAAGCATATTGATCACGATCACCGTCAAAATCCCTTCGCTTATCGCTAAAGGCACCTGTGTCACTGCAAATATCCCCATAAATTTTAAAAACGAAGCTGTAAATCCACCTACCTCTGCAGGAAACGCCAGTGCAAGTTGAAATGATGTCGTCACATAAGTCAGTAAATCCCCTATAGAAGCTGCTAAAAAGACCGCCAACCAATTTTGTCCACCCGCCTTCTTTATCCCTTTGAAAATGTAGTAAGATGCAATAGGTCCTACTATTGCCATAGAGAAAGTATTAGCACCCAAAGTTGTTATACCACCGTGAGCCAAAAGAAGTGCCTGGAATAATAGGACTATGAGTCCCAAAACACTCATTGTAAGTGGTCCAAAGAGAATTGCTCCAAGACCTACCCCTGTAGGATGAGAACAACTCCCTGTTACAGACGGTATCTTCAGGGCAGACAATACAAAAGCAAAAGCACCTGCAAAGCCTAAAAGCATTTTAAGTTTTGGATTTTCTTTTACCTTTTTGTTTATTGAAAAAATACCAGCAACTACAAATGGAAAAGATACTCCATACCACAAAAAGCACCATTTAAGAGGTAAAAAACCTTCCATTATGTGCATTGAAAAAGCTATTTGAGGTGTTAAAAAAAACAGTAAAATCAACACAAAACTGATTATCCATTTCCTCATAAAAATATCCTCCTTTTCTATGATTTAGAATTCTATTTTGTAAATCCTCCATATAAATTACTCTCTTTTTGTTTACTTTGTCTGATAGGGTGAATCAGACAAGAGGAACCGTGCCCTTTGTCTGATTTTTTGGGCTGCTTCAAAGCTTTTATCAATTGTTTTGTCAATATCTTCGTCTGTATGGGCTGTAGAGATAAAAAAGGCTTCAAACTGGGATGGAGGCAGATACACGCCTCTTTTTAACATTTCTTTAAAATAAAGCGCATACAAAGAAGTATCAGACTTTAAAGCAGATTGATAATCTTTCACTTTTTCGCCTGTAAAAAACATTGTCATCATACTGCCAATCCTGTTTATTACAACATCTATTCCATTATGAACCATGCTCTCTTTTAATCCTTTCTCTAACTTTTCTGCTTTTTTATCCAATTCTTCATAAATTTCAGCCTTCTTAGAAAGTATTTCTAATGTCTTAAATCCTGCTGCCATAGCCAATGAATTACCAGACAAAGTGCCAGCCTGATATACAGGACCATCGGGAGAAACCAATCTCATTATTTCCTCTCTTCCACCATAAGCCCCAACGGGTAAACCACCTCCTATAATCTTTCCAAAAGTAGTAATGTCCGGTGAAATATCATAGAGAGCTTGAGCACCTTTGTAGCTAACCCTAAAGCCAGTTATGACTTCATCAAAAATCAGAAGCGAATTGTATTTTCTGGTTATTTCCCTTAAACCTTTTAAAAAGCCTTTTTCTGGAAGAACAACTCCCATATTACCTGCTACAGGCTCTACAATTACAGCTGCAATGGTTTCACCGTAGTTTCTAAAAATTTCTTCTACAGAGCCGATGTCATTGTATTTTGCAATAAGAGTGTTTTTTGCCAGACTCTCTGGAATCCCTTTAGAATCAGGTATCCCAAAAGTCGTAGCACCAGAGCCTGCCTTTATTAAAAAACTGTCAAAATGGCCATGATAACAACCTTCAAATTTCACAATAATATCCCTGCCTGTATATGCCCTTGCAAGCCTTATGGCACTCATAGTGGCTTCTGTACCTGAGTTTACCATTCTAATTACCTCAACAGAAGGAAAAGCTTCTGTTATCTTCTCAGCCATCAAGACTTCAAGTTCCGTGCAGGCGCCAAAGCTTGTCCCTAATTCTGCCTGATTTTTTATGGCTTCAACCACTTCGGGATTAGAATGCCCTAAAATGAGGGCTCCCCAGGACATCACATAGTCTATGTATTCATTCCCATCTTCATCCAAGATGTGACTCCCTTTGCCTCTTTTTATAAAAACAGGATTTGCACCTACAGACTTAAAGGCTCTAACAGGACTGTTCACCCCTCCCGGCATTAATTTTTTAGCTTTTTCAAACAGATGCTCTGACTTTGTCGTTTTCACGTCATCCTCCCCTTTCAAAGTAAGTGGCTTTTTTCAATTATTTCTTCATAAATTTTTATTTTGTCTTCCTCCCCCAAATTAGAACCCTTTAATTTCTCTCTTATCTGATAAAGCTCTTCTAACAGCCTTTCATATCTTTTATCAAAAGTACTTTCTAATTTTTCTTTTATTTTTCTTGAAAGTAAGGGACTTTTCCCTCCCGTAGAAATGGAAATCACTAAATCACCTCTTCTTACAACAGCAGGCACTATAAAAGATGAGGTATCAATATCATCCACCACATTTACAAGTACCCCATATTTTTCTCCATCTTTAGCAACAAATTTGTTCACTTCTTTGTCATCTGTGCATGCAAAGGCTAAGAAAAAGCCTTTTACATCTGCCTCCTTATATTTTCTCTTTAAGACAGTCAATCTGCCTTTTTCAGCAATACTTAACATCTCTTCTGTAAAAGATGGAGAGATGACTGTGACAAAAGCCTCCGCCTCCAATAAGTGAATGACTTTCCTGTAGGCAACTTTCCCTCCCCCCACAACAAGGCATCTTTTACCTTTTAAATTGAGCATCACCGGGTAGAAAGCCATTTTGCAACATCCTTTGCAAAATAAGTTATAATCATATCGGCTCCTGCCCTTTTAATAGAAGTCATAATCTCCATGACGACAGCTTTTTCATCAAGCCACCCCATTTTAGCCGCCGCCTTTATCATGGAATATTCTCCACTAACACTGTAGGCTGCAACAGGAACTTTAAAACTATCTTTTACCCTCCTTATTATGTCAAGATAAGATAAGGCCGGCTTTACCATCACAATATCTGCTCCCTCTTCAATATCAAGCTCCACTTCCTTTAAAGCCTCATCAGAATTGCCGTAATCCATCTGATAGGTCTTTCTATCGCCAAATCTTGGTGCAGAATCTGCTGCCTCCCTGAAAGGACCGTAGAAAGACGAGGCATATTTCGCACTATAAGCCATAATAGGAGTATTTACATATCCTCTTTCATCTAATAAGTCTCTTATAGCTTTCACTCTTCCATCCATCATATCAGAAGGCGCCACAATGTCTGCTCCAGCTTCTACATGGGACAAGGCTATTTTCGCTATATAATCTAAAGTCTTGTCATTTACAATTTCCCCATCTTCTACAATTCCGCAATGGCCGTGACTTGTGTATCCACACATACATACATCTGTTATAACTGCAACATCATTTATTTTTTCCTTTATAGCCCTTACTGCTCTTTGGACAATTCCATCTTCCTTATATGCATAAGTCCCAAATTCATCTTTTTGAGATGTAACACCAAACAGCAAAACTGCAGGAATGCCTAAATCTTTCACCTCTTTTATTTCCTCTATCAATAAATCCACAGAAAAATGGTAGACTCCAGGCATTGACCTCACTTCTGCCTTTACTCTTTCTCCCTCTACAACAAAGAGGGGATAAATCAAATCTTTTACACAAAGAAAAGTCTCTCTTACCATATCTCTTATATTCTGACTAACCCTTAGCCTTCTCGGTCTTTTGACTAATTTCATCCATGCATCTCCCTCGCTTTTATTATGGATTCAACCAACTTTTCTGATGTAAAAATTTCTGGAATCAAATCTACAGTAAATCCCTTTTCTTCTATGACTTTTTTTGTAACTGGACCTATTGCCGCTATTTTTGCCTTCTCGAGAAACGAAAGCTTTCCATCGAGGATGAGTTCCAAGTATTTGAAGGTGGAAGGACTTGTAAAAATCGCTATGTCTATACCTTTTTCTACCTCCTCTTTTAGTCTCTCTCTAACTTCATAGTTGGGAATATTCAAGTAAGCGACCACCTTCTCTACAAGAGAAGTATATTTTTTTAAGTTTTCTATTAAAATTTCTCCTCCTATATCCGAAGTCAAAACAGCTACAGATTTACTCTCTATATCTTTTTTTAAAACTTCTTCTAAGTCCTCTGAAGTGTATTTCTCTGGCACTAAATCCGGATATATATTAAAATTTTCTAAAGCCTTTGCTGTTTTCTCACCAATCGCCACTATCTTTGTTTTTAACCTTCTTAAGTCATACCTACTTTCTCTTACACCCTCCATAAAACTTAAAACCGCATTAGAACTTGTAAAAACGGTGTGATTAAACTTCTCAACGCAATTTAAAAACTCTCTTATATTTTCTTTTTGATTAATAATCTTTATAGTAGGTATGACTAAAACCTCAGCTCCTTCTTCTTTTAAAGCTTTCTCCATATCATAAGCCTGTTCTTTTGGCCTTGTAATGAGAATTCTTTTCCCAAAGAGCCCCTTCTTTTCATACCACGACAGCTTGTCTTTTAATTCTACCACTTTCCCCACCACAAAAACGGCTGGATTTTTGATGCCCTCCTCCTTAGCCACCCGAGCGATATCCTTCAAAGGTGCAAAAACACTTCTCTGCCTTGGAGTAGTCCCTTCCATTATCACGGCAGAAGGAGTCTCTGGAGCCATACCGTGTTCTATCAGATTTTCCGCGATCTCTGCCAAATTAGATATGCCCATTAAAAAAACAAGGGTGGTATTAAGACACGCAATCTTTTGCCAGTCTACCTCCAAATCATGTCCCGACATCACGAAAAAAGAAGAACTCACACCTCTATGGGTAAGAGGAATCCCTGCATATGAAGGGACAGCCGAAAAAGAGCTGACTCCCGGAACTATTTCGAAGCTCACACCATTTTCTAAAAGGTATATCGCCTCTTCTCCTCCCCTCCCAAATATGAAGGGATCCCCTCCTTTGAGCCTGACCACCTTTTTGCCCTCTTTTGCCTTTTTAAGAAGAATTTCATTTATTTCCTCCTGAGGGTTTTTATTAACTCCAGGCTCTTTACCGACGTCTATTAACTCAGCGCTTTCTTTCGCCATTTCGATTATCTTCCTATTCACAAGCCTGTCATACACTAAAACATCTGCTTTTTTTATCACATCCAAAGCTTTTTGTGTTAAAAGCCCAATGTCCCCTGGTCCTGCTCCCACAATGTACACAATTCCTCTCATATCTCATCACCAAACTCTTTTATCAGTCTATCAATTGCCTCATCTATATTCTTTATATCTGCGATAAAATTTTTCTTAAAAAACTTTTCGCCTTTTTCTAAAAAAAGATTTACATGCACTTTGCCATCTTCTAAGTAATTAGCATAAACTCCAAAAGGCGTCCTGCAGTCTACTCCAAAAATCTTTAAGAACTTTCTTTCAATCTCCGCTTCTATTTGAGTTTTTTTATTATAAAGATAGGGGTAAAGGGTTTTATTAAACACCTCATAAAAGTCCTCTCTAAATTCCACAGCTAAAATACCCTGCCAAGCCGCTGGGACCATTACATCTGTAGGGAAATATTCTGTTATAATTTCTGTAAGACCAAGCCTTATAAGTCCAGAAGCCGCAAGAATTAATCCATCCAAGTTTTGCTCTTCCATTTTATTTATTCTAGTTTCAATGTTACCTCTTATTGGAATAACCTCCACATGGGGAGCTAATCTAGTAATCTGCGCTTTTCTCCTTAAACTACTTGTTGCAATTTTAGCCCCTCCCCTTAAATCCTTAAGAGGAACCTTACCCCTTGAAACAAGCACATCTTGAGGGTTCTCTCTTTCTAGCACGGGAATCAATAAAAGTCCAGGAACAGTTTCATAAGGCATATCCTTCATGCTGTGAACGGCCATATCAATTTCTCCTCTTAAAAGTGCCTTTTCTATTTCTTTTACAAAAACCCCCTTACCTCCAAGCATTTCTACGGGTTTGTCAACCATCTTATCCCCTTTTGTTGTAATTTTTACTATTTCGAACTCAATATAGGGATTTTTTTCTTTTATTCTTTTTAAAACCAGCTCTGTCTGTTTAACGGCAAGAGTGCTTCCTCTCGTGCCTACCCTTATGACTTTCTTCATACAATTCCTCCAGTTCTTAACTGCGTTATCATCTTGTTTGCCATTTTGTTCGCCACTTTTCTAAGAGCAAGTCTTATTTTTTCTCTGTCCTTTTCTGACAGGCTATTTATCTTGTTTACCACTTTTTCAAATTCCTCTAAATACACCTCTTCAGCATATCTATTTACTTCTTTTATGTAAGGCTCTATTTCAAGTTCCTTATACCATTTTGCAAACTCTTCTACTTTTTCTTCTACCATCTTATCAATAACAGGAATCAAAGAAATTCTTTCTTTTAGATTCTCTTCTGCGGTTTTCTTCAAGTCATCTATTGTATAAAGACTAACCTCTTTTAGCGTACCTATTTTAGGGTCTATATCCCTTGGAACACCGAGGTCGACAAAGCAAATCCTTCTTCCCTTGTATACCTCCATAAGTTTTTCATAATTCACTGTATAGTGAGGAGCGTCCGTAGCACTTATCACTATATCACTGGAGGTTATATAAAGGTATTTTTCCTCATAAGGGACCACTTCTATAGCTGGAAATTCCTCTTTTAGTGAAATTAACCTTGCAGCACTTCTATTGGTAGCAAAAACTTTTGCCTCCTTATCCAGTAAGTGCTTTATTGCGGTCTTGCCCATTTCCCCAGCTCCAACTACAAAGACTTTCTTATCTTTTAAGCCATCTAAATTTTCTTCAATAAATTTAACCGCTATGTAGCTTATTGAAAGTGACAGACTGCCAATACCCGTCTCACTCCTCACCTTTTTACCCAGTGTCACTGCTTCTCTAAAAAGTCTGTTTAAAATTTTGCCTGAACCTTCAAATTCCTGTGCCTTAATTAGGGCTTCTTTTACCTGAGAGAGTATTTGGTCTTCGCCTACTACCATGGACTCAAGCCCTGCTGCTACCCTGAAAACATGTTTTACTGCTTCATAACCTTCTCTTTTCTTCAAGTACTTTCTTTCTTCTCCTTTAAGTCCGGTATACTCTAAATAAAACCTTTCAATTTTCTCAAAATTTTCATCAGAAGAATAGAGGTAAATCTCACTCCTGTGGCATGTAGAAAGTACCACTGATTCCTGAAAACCTAACTTTTTTAGTTCATGGAAAATTCTCTCGAGATTTTTTAAAGAAGCCTTTTCTCTTACCTTTAGCGGAGCATCTTTATCAATTCCAATCATTTTTATGGCATTTATATCCATTAAACATCACCTGCTCTTAGAATAACATCTATTAAAGCCTCTTCATCTCTTATAATAACGGGATAATTAATAGAAGGTCTTTCAATCAATATTACAGGAATCCCTAGCATTTCAGCCGCCTCAAGCTTTTCTAAAACTCCCCCTACATAGCCGCTCTCTTTTGTAACAACCACCTCAGCTCTTTTTTCCTTAAACATCTGATAATTAAGGTCCACACTGAAAGGACCTTCCATCGCTATAATATCTTTAGGGGTAA
Source organism: Caldanaerobacter sp. (assembly GCF_049701115.1). Lineage (NCBI taxonomy): Bacteria > Bacillati > Bacillota > Clostridia > Thermoanaerobacterales > Thermoanaerobacteraceae > Caldanaerobacter > Caldanaerobacter sp. Next base: position 24,963 of record NZ_JBNATX010000004.1, read on the forward strand.
GGCCTAATTCTTCGCATTTTTTTATGACAGAGCTCAAAGGAAGAACTCTAACTGTGACTTTTTTGCCTGCATCCCACAGATATTTAAACTTTTCTAAATTCTTACTCCCAATGGTTAGAAAAATGCTGTCATATTTCTCACAGGCTTTTTCTGCTTCTTCAAAGCTTTTTACAACAAAAGCATTTTTATAATCCACATTTTGCCTTTCAAACCTTATATATTTAGAGCCCATTTTTACAGAAGCATTTATAGCGTTTAAAGAAACCTCTTTTGCAAAAGGATGGGTGGCATCAACTACAATCTCTATTCCCCTATTTTTTATAAGTTCGATAAAACCTCCCTCATCCAAAGGGCCTTTTAAAACTTCTATTCCCTTTCCCAAAAGACTTGCTCCATACTCTGTAACTGCTGTAGCAATAACCTTGAGTCCTTTTTCGCTTAGTTTTTTAGCTATTTCCCTTCCATCTTTTGTACCCGCCAGCACCAGTATCATAGCCTATATCCCCTCGGCGTTATCATTTTGCCATTTTTTATATAAGTGCTGCTGTTGCCAACTATCACAATAGTCCTCATGTCTATATCAAATTTCTCCATATCCTTTAAAGTGGTCAAGACAACCTCTTCTCCTCTTCTTGTGGCATTTTTAACTATTCCAACAGGAGTATCTTCTTTTCTGTATTTTAAAAGTATTTTTTTGGCTTTTTCTATATGTTCCTGTCTTTCTCTACTTTTGGGGTTGTAAAGCACTACTACAAAGTCTGCTTTCGCCGACGCTTCAAGTCTTTTTTCTATCACTTCCCACGGGATAAGATGGTCAGAAAGGCTTATTGCTGAAAAATCCTGCATTATAGGAGCACCTAATATTGCTGAAGCCGCATTTAAGGCAGTAACCCCAGGTATAACCTCTACATCCATTTCCTCTAAAACTTCACTGCCGGCAATTTCATAGACAAGTCCTGCCATACCATATATCCCCGGATCCCCACTCGATATTAGACAAACTTTTTCGCCTTTTAATGAAAGTTCAATTGCTTTTCTGCACCTTTCAACTTCACTTCTCATCCCTGATGAGACAATTTTTTTCTTTTCAATCAAGGGCATTACAAGGTCTATATATGTCTTATAGCCGACTACTACATCGCACTCTTCTAACGCCTGCAGAGCTCTTTGCGTCATATCATCAAGGCTTCCCGGTCCTATCCCAACTATTTTAAGCCATCCCATATTGCATCATTCCTCATCTTTAGATTGATAGACCGCCAATGTAATTCCATCTTTTTTTATGTATAAAAGTTCCCTTCCTCCGCCGCTTGCAAGATACGCTGAGGGTCTTGATACGCTTCCCACCCCTACTGTTTGAAATACAAAATCAGATACTGGAAATTTGCTCTCAACTTCTTTTAATTCTTCTTTTGTATAAAACACTACTGGAACTCCCAAAGCCTCTTTGAGCTTTAAAATTGCCTCCTCATCTTTTTTTAAATCAATTGTGGCAATAGATTTTACACTTTTTATATCAAGTTCTAAGTTGTCAAAAGTCTCTTTTACAAATTCAAAAAGCCTTTCAAATTCCACGTTTTTTCTACAACCTATTCCTAGGACAATGTTTCTAGGGACCAAGATCACATACGGCTTATCAAAACTTTTCTTAATTTTTCTATTTGTCACAAACACAAAGGCTTTAGCTTCCTCTTCTTTTATGCTATAAATGTATTCTTTAAGTTTGTGTAAAGCTTTCTCGTCTTCTACCACGAATTTCACTTTCTCGCCACTGACAAGGGCAGCACTTACTTTTTTTAAGTCCTTTCCATTTTCAATCAAATAACCCTCCTCTTTGGCGAATACGTCCAGTGCCACCACTTTTTCTACATCTGTCGCTGTAGTTATGACAGGCTGCGCTTCGAGGATTTCAGCAACCCTCTTCGCAAGCTCATTTGCCCCTCCCACATGCCCTGATAGAAGGCTTATTGCAAATAAACCTTTTTCATCCACTACAACTACTGCAGGGTCCTTATGTTTGTCTTCAATAACACCTGCAATCGCTCTTACTACAATGCCTGTAGCCATTACAAATACAAGCCCATCGTACTTTCTAAAAATCTCATGAACAAAGGGTATGAATTCCCCCTCTATTAATAGGTCTCCAGTATGAGCGTGTTTTTCTTTTATATATACATCTCCTCCCAGCTTACTTTTTATTTTTCTCGCTATTTCTGAACCATTTTTTGTAAGTGAAATTATGGCCAATCTCATATTCAAACTTCCCTTTCTGATGTTTCTACTTGATGCTACCCTCTGAATCCATGAGAAAATTTTCCATCATAAAGCTTAGAATAAGCTTTTATATCTTTTAAAAAATCCCCCACTAGTATGAGGGCAGTCTTTTTTATCCCCTCTTTTTTCACCTTTTCAGATATATCTAAAAGGGTACCTAATATAACCTTCTCGTCTTCCCAAGAAGCTTTATACACTACCGCAACAGGAGTAGAAGGGTCATAACCTTCTTTTAATTCTTCAACTACCCTTTCTATTTTATCTACACTTAAAAATATCACCATCGTGGCCCTGTGTTTAGAAAGAAGTCTTAGACTTTCCACTTCAGGCATTTTTGTGTTTCCTTCTATTCTCGTCAAGATGATCGTCTGAGTGATTCCTGGAATTGTAAGCTCTTTTTTCAAAGCAGAGGCTGCTGCAAGAAAAGAGCTTACTCCAGGAATTATTTCATAAGGTATATCCCTCTTTTTAAGCTCCATCATCTGTTCGTGAACCGCCCCATAGATTGATGGGTCTCCAGTGTGTATTCTCGCAACATTTTTCCCTTGTTTATGAGCTTCCTCCATAATCTTTATTATCTCATCTAGAGTCATGAAGGCACTGTTGTAAATTTTCGCATCTTCTCTGGCATATTTTAAAACTTCATCATTTACAAGGGAACCGGCGTATATGATGACTTCACAAAAAGATATGACTCTTGCAGCCTTAATCGTTAAAAGCTCCGGGTCCCCCGGTCCTGCTCCTATGAAATAAATCATATTTACTTCTCCTTTTTCGCTATAATAAGGGAAAGATAATCTAATTTCTTTCCTATAAACTCTTCTAAATTTCTCGTCTTTTTTTCATCCTCATGTCCGCACTTTATCGCGAGATTTCCTACAAAACCTTTATCTTTTAGAAGTTTTATAATCGTGTCATAATTCCTTGAAACCTTCATTAAAACGACTGTATCAAAGAGTTCCAAAATTTTCTCAATCTCCTCTGGGTCGTCAGAAGAGACTACCGCAAAATTCTGTCTTCCTTCGGCAATTGGAAGATTAAAAGATGCAGCTGCTGCAGAATAAGAACTTATTCCAGGAATTGTTTCAATTTCAAAACCCTCAAGCTCCCTCAAAAGGTATATGTAGGTACTGTATATCATCGGATCTCCTATTGTTATAAAAGCTACATCTTTACCTCCCATTAGAAGCTCTCTAATCTTTTCCGCATTTTCCTCCCATTTGTCTTTAAGTCTTTTGGTATCGTAAGTCATAGGAAAATCTAAAAAAACAACTTCCCCTTTTATATAAGGTTTGGCAATAAAATAGGCAATACTTCCTTCTCCTTTAGAGGGAGCAAGTACTACATCTACTTTATTCAATATTTCTACTGCTTTTAAAGTTAGAAGTTTCCTATCTCCCGGACCTACACCTACTCCATAAAACTTTGCCATCTTATCCCTCTTTTTGCCCTGTTATTATGTAAATTGGATTTCTTGCTATCATCATCGTTTTATCTCCAGCTTTTTTTGACACAGCAACATTTATACTCAAAACTTCAACTTTGTAAGGTCTCTTTTTAAGGAAATTAGTTAAAAACCACGTCGTTTCTAATGTTATGGCATTTGCAACTAAAATGCCTCCTATTTGGAGCTTTTCATCCACTACCTTGAGAATGTCCTGTAGCTTCTCGCCACTTCCACCGATAAATACTCTATCAGGCTGAGGAAGAGAAAAAAGAGCTTCTGGAGCCTCCCCCAACACGGTCACTACGTTTGAAGCAGCGAACTTAGACGCATTTTTCTCTATTAACTTTATTCCTTCTTCCTCTTTTTCAATTGCGTATACAGTTCCTTCTTTCGAAAGGATCGCCGCCTCAATAGAAACAGAGCCTGTCCCCGCCCCTATATCCCAAACTACGCTATCCCTCTTGAGCCTGAGCTTTGAGATAGAAATAACTCTTATTTCCTCTTTTGTCATAGGAAAATTGCCCTTTTCAAAGTACTCATCTGAAATGCCCGGAACTACATATTCCCACATGTTATCACCACTACATTTAGTCTAAAATCTTGGTTAAACTCTAAAAGTTCTTGAACTGAAAACTCATATATCCTCTCCTCATCATAGGAGAGATTCTCTCCAACAAAAATTCTCACATTTTCAATCCCCTTTTCTTTAAGCTTTTTAGCTATGTACTGGGGTGTACGAACTGCATCTGTAAAAATAGCGACTTTTTTATGTTTTAAAAGCGTGCCTATAAAATCTTCTTCTCTACCGTGTAAGCTTAAAACCTGCAACCCCCTTTCAGAAACCTTGATTTTAGCGCATAAGTACTGTACAGAACTTATTCCAGGAATTATTTCCACCTCATCTTTATCTACATATTTTAAAATGGTCTCAGCTATACCGTAAAGAAGAGGGTCTCCCGAAGATAATATGACGATGTTTTCTTTTCTTTTAAGGAGTTCTTTAAACTCTAAAGATGTGTCTATGGCAATTTTCTCACAGGAAATATCGTAAAACTCTTCTAGATGTCTTCTACCGCCTACAAGAACCTCTGCATTTTTTATCTTTTCTAATGCATAAAAGCTTATGAATCTTCTGCTGCCGGGTCCCACCCCTACAATTGTCACCATTTCACTTCATCACCTGCTTTTGCAATAAGCCCTCTTTTCAATGAGATTAAATGAACCTCTATTTTCAGCTGATCATAAGTGTACTGCTTGCACCTTTTATAAACCCTTTCTGCAATAAAGCGGTTAAATTCATCAATGTCTATCCCAGACCTTTCAATTATATCCAGAGCCTCTTCCGTGTTACTGGAATTTAGAACATCCCTCACCACTTCTTTATCTGCTCCGAAATAAGCGGCATAAGCCGCCATCGCCTCTGCTCTTGCATCAGCTTCGCGGCTGTGGGTGTTAAAAATCCCTGCTGCCACCTTTACAAGCTTACCTATATGGCCTGCTAAGACCACATGGGTAAAGCCGTATTGAACTGCTTTTTCCAGCATAAAACCCAGGAAATTCCCATAAGAAATTATTAGCCTTCCTTCTATCCCCACGCTTTTAGCATAATCCTTTCCGTAGTTACCCGGAGAAAAGACCACCTTCTTGTGCCCTTCTGCCGCTAAAACCGATAGTTCCATCTCTAAAGAGGCTTTTAACGCTTCTACAGACATGGGCTCAACAATGCCAGAGGTACCTAAAATTGATATGCCCCCCACTATACCTAATCTGGGATTAAATGTCCTTTTTGCCACTTCTTCGCCACCCGGGACGCTTATTGTAACCGTGACTCCCTTGCCTTCCGGAAGTACTTTCTTGACTTCATGCAAAATCATGGCCATGGGGACAGGATTTATGGCAGGCTTACCAGGACTCACAGGAAGCCCCGGCTTTGTTACGACTCCAACTCCTTCCCCGCCGTAGACCTCGATTCCCTCTCCTTCTTTTAATTCAACTTTTGAGTAAATTATAAGACCATGGGTGGCATCAGGGTCATCCCCTCCGTCCTTTCTTATTCCACATTTAACCCAGCCATCTCCAAAAGTAACATCCAGCACTTCAAGCTCGAGACGCCAACCTTTTGGCGTTTCTATCTCTACTTTGTCTATCCTCTTGCCCGTAAAAAGCATATATGCAGCAGCCTTTGAGGCAGCAGCCGCACAAGACCCTGTTGTATAGCCATATCTTAACTTCTTACCTTCTTTGTACGTATATACTTCCATACAACCACCCTTTCAAAGCATGTACAAAAGGGCATTTACAATCGCTACTGCCACAGTACTACCGCCTTTTCTCCCTTCTGTGATTATGTAAGGAACGCCTAATTTTTTTACCTCTTCTTTTGATTCTTCTGCTCCTACAAACCCTACAGGAACCCCAATTATCAAAGAAGGCTGGATCTTTTTTTCATTAACCAGCTCACAAAGTTTAAAAAGAGCCGTAGGAGCATTTCCAATAACAAATATTTTTGCCCTTTCATCTTCTGAGGCCTTAATCATAGCTGCCATAGATCGGGTTATACCTTTTTCTTTTGCAATTTTCTCAACATCTGGCAGGTCAATATAGCTTTTGACTTCTGCACCCACTTTCTTTAATGCTTGCTTATTTATGCCCGCCTCTATCATACGCGTATCTGTAACTATGGCAAAGCCCTCTTTTAAGGCGGAAAGCCCTGCCTCTATTGCCCCACTTGATATTTTCAAAATATTAGAAAAATCAAGGTCAGCCGTCGCATGTATCACCCTTTTTACAATTTTGAGCTCCCTTTCATCAAATTTCGATTCATCTATCAAACTACCTATTATCTCAAAGCTTTTTTTCTCTATTTCTATAGGGTCTTTCAGGTAATTCATAAAACTTCTCTTGCCCTTTCAAGGATGATTTCTACAATCCTATCGTCATATCCCATTGGCCTTGCGAATTTTATATTAAGGTTGGGATATTTTTCTTTTTCCTTCTCAAAAAGCTCGGGTATATCTTCCCTTATATGGATTCCCTCAAAGAGAAACATAGGAACTGCAATTATCTCGAATATACCCTCCTTTACAAAATCCTCTATTGCCGCTGGAATGTCAGGTTCATTAAATTCCATAAAAGCTGCTTCCACTTTTTTGTACTGCCCAAATTCTCTTATTCTCATCGCTACTTTTTCTACCACCTCTTTGGTCTCATCTACCCGGCTTCCATGAGCTATTATTAATAAACCTCTTTCCATTTTGTATCCTCCTTTTAAAATATTGTAAAATACATTAATGCTAAAAGTTCGTTAAGCTCAATAACTGCTCCCAAGGTGTCCCCCGTCATCCCATTTATTTTTTTAGAGATGTACACTGTAACAAGGTATGTAAATATCATAGAAATCCCGCAAAGCACAATGAAGTCTTTAAAGGATGTCATAAAATAACCTGTCAGTGCCGCAATTACTAACGCGATAAAAAACTCTCTTAAACTGACCTTTTCAAGGAGAAGTCCCCCCAAGCCTTTACCGCCTCTTGCAGACTTGCTCACTACAGTTGAAAACACAACAGCCAATCTTGCAATAACAGGTGAAAGTACAATCGCAGTGAATAAGGTACCTTGGTCTATATGGGTCAAGAACAAAATTTTTAAAATTACCATGAAAACTAAAGCTAAAACTCCATTTGTTCCAAGTCTTGAATCCTTCATTATTTCAAGAATTTTTTCTCTTTCTTTATTGGAAAAAAGTCCATCAAAAGTGTCTGCCAGCCCATCTATATGAATTCCTCTTGTGAGGATATAAGAAAGAACAACGAGGAAGGTCATGACAATTTCCCGGGAAAAGAAATTTTTCAAAAGAAGATACACGATATATAAAATACTCCCTATCAAAAGCCCCACTAAGGGAAAATAAGAAGCTATTTTATAAATCTTATCCTCTTTAACATCGATATTTATTGGTATGGGAATACCTGTCATGAATTGTATTGAAAGTATTAAAGTTTTTATCTCTTCCATAGAATTACCCCTTTATTTTGACAGGAATGCCTGATACCATGAAGTAAACCTCTTTTGCAGCTTCTGCCACTTTCTTATTCATTCTACCCGCAATGTCTCTGAAGATTCTACCAAGCCTGTATTCCGGAACTAGCCCCATTCCAACCTCATTTGTCACGATTATAATCCCTAATCCATCTCTTGAAAGAGTTAGCACTTTATCTACCTCTTCTCCTATTCTCTTTTCTACCTTATCGAATTCTTCTAAGGAAAAATCTTCCCACGTGAGGTCTACTTCCATTAAGAGATTGCTTATCATAACTGTCAGGCAATCAATTAAAACAACTTTCTTGCCCCTTTTTAAAATCTCTCTATCAAGGTCTTTATAGGTTTCTACTGTCTCCCATGAGGAGGGTCTTCTTTCCCTGTGCCTTTTTATCCTTTCTTTCATTTCATCATCTACTGGAAGAGATGTGGCTATATATAAAACATCCCCTTTCCCCTTTTCATAAGCCAATTTTTCTGCAAATTCACTTTTTCCTGACCTGGCACCGCCTGTTACCATAGTAAGGTTCATCAGACTACAACCCTTTCCGCTTCTTTAGTAAAACCTTTATCATAAAGTCTTTTTAAGGATTCAACTAAGCGAAGATTTTCTTCCCTTTTCTTTACCGCAACCCTGAAAAACTTCTTATCAAGATATCTGAAATTAGAAGCATCTCTTATAAGAATGCCCTCTTTTAAAAGCTTGCCCTTCACCTCATCCACATTGCCATCCCTTAATTTCAGGAGAATAAAGTTTACTTTTGTGTCAAATGCCACTAAATAATCTATAGACCTCAATTCAAAAAGCATGCGTTCTATTTCTTCATTCACATATTCTCTGGTTTTTTCTATATATTCCTTGTCTTTAAAGAGCAATCTGCCAACTGCTTCTGCAAAAGCATTCACTGTCCATGGTTCTTTGTATTCCTCTAACTTTTGTATTAAAGAAGGAGCTCCAATCCCGTATCCAAGCCTTACTCCAGGCATACCAAAAAATTTTGTCACAGCCCTTACAATAAAAAGCTTGTTGTGTTTTTTAACAAGAGGAAGAGCCTCATATTTTTTGTAGTCTTTCATAAATTCTATAAAGGCCTCATCTATCAAAACAGGAATGTCCATCAGCTCTGCCTTTTTAAGCAATATCCCTATTTCTTCCCTTATAATCCCCTGTCCCGTAGGATTGTTGGGATTTCCTAATATCAAACCGTCAGCCTCTTCTATTTTTGAAAGAACCTTCGCAAAATTTACCCTAAACCCCTCTTCTTCTTCCAATTTAAGATACACAGGTTCTCCTCCATTTAGCTTTACCGCCCTCTCATACTCCAAAAAGGAGGGAGAGGGAATAAGGGGCCTTTTCAGCTTAAAAGCCCTTACAAAGAGATGTATAAGCTCTGCCGCCCCATTCCCAACAATTATATTTTCTTTATCGTATCCTACATATTCAGCTATAGACTCTTTGAGGTTTCTGTACTTTACATCTGGATATTTTGATAAATCTACCTCTTTTATAACTTGCCAGATCCAGCTTGGAGGCCCCAAAGGATTTATATTTGAGCTAAAATCTATAACTTCTCTTTGATAGTCATATATATTTCCTCCATGCTCATAGGGCTTCATTTTCTCACCTTCTTTCATTCAATAATACCCATATGGGTAAAGGGTTTGTCTGTAATGTTTTTTATAAGATCTAAATCTTCCTCTTCATAAACCACAAGACAACAGGTAGAAGGACCCGCAGATTTAAAGAGGTCAATTTTTATCCCGTTATCTTTTTTTATTCTAAACCCGTATATTTCTTCCAAAACTCCAAGTTCATAGGCTATCCCCTTGGACCCAACAGGTACCGCTTCCACTATTTCTTTTGCTTTTGAAACCTTTATATAATCCTTTAAAGTCATTATGTCCTCTGCCCCTAAGACTTCATTTCCAACCCTTGGATATCCTATAAGGGCTATGTGCATTCCTCTTTTTGCTTTTCTTATCTTCAAGTCTTCTTTCTTTGCCCTCCCCACAGCTGTAATTCCTATCCCTGTCATCGAAGTAGGAAAGTTCTCTTCTGTACTGCCTGTCAAAATCACATTAAGGCCATTTTCTTCAAGCTCTTTTTTTATGCCCTTTAAAATCTTCTCGCCTGTTGGGTACATCTCAACAGAAAGAGTATCAGATATAACAAGTGGTACTGCTCCGACAGACAACAACTCCGAAAGAGCGACTTTTAATGTAGACCTCCCAACAATCTCTTCATCAACTTTTAAAACATCGTGTTTTTTATTTCCTATAGCACCAAGGCTATCACAGGATACTACAAAAGCCGTGTCTTTCTCATAAATTATCACTAAATCCCTGTACCTTTCTATCAACTTTCATTCCCCTTCTTTGAGAGTATTTTATATATCAGTGCTGCAAGAGATATATTAATGAAAGAAGCAACTGTCAGTGGAATCACCCATGTCACAAAAAATCCCCATCCAAACATCGGAACGAAAAGAAGTGTAGCTACAGGTCCATTTAAAAGGGTCGTTAAAACTACTGCCACATAGACGTTAAACATATTGTAGAAAACTCTAAAAAGATATGCCCATAAAGCCATCTGCAATGCTATATAAAAGTGATTCAAAATTCCCAGTGGAAACCCAGAAGTAACAGCCGTTAAAAGATGTCCTAAAGCAATTACAATGGCTCCATAAAAGCTTCCTAAATATAAAGCTGCAAAATATCCAGGCATTGAATCAAAAGCAACTGTATTAAAAACTTTAATCAAGGCTCCTACAGCTGACAAAGCTATTAACATGGCAACTAAAGTGAGGGTTTTTACATTTTTTAAAGACACCTCTTTTTCCTTCATCCAAATCTCTCCTTTTAAATCAATTTTTTAAAGAAAATTTCGAATAGATAAAATACTATTAGCCCTATGAAAGAGGTCATATACATTATCTTTACGCTGGAATTTATGTGCTTTAGAGACAACTCCTCTTTTTTGTCTCCCAATTTGGGTTTTATAACAGGCTTTCCAAAATAGTAATTTAATCCTCCTAGCTCTACACCTAATGCTCCTGCCAAAGCAGCTTCCCCATGAGCACTATTAGGGCTTTCATGCTTTAATCTGTCTCTTATAAAAATTTTGAAACTGTTTTTGTAGTCATAGCCAAGTAAAAAAGAAGAAATTACGATTAAAAGACCAGTTATCCTCGCAGGTATAAAATTTAGAAGGTCATCTAATTTGGCGGAAGCAAAGCCCAAATCTTTATATTTTTCATTTTTATATCCTACCATAGAATCCAAGGTACTTGCAGCTTTATAAAACATTGCAAGAGGAGCTCCTCCTAAAAAGGCATAAAACATTGGAGCTATTATCCCATCCGAGATATTTTCTGAAACTGTCTCCAAAACCCCCCTTATTATGTCTTTATCCTCTAAATTTTCTGTGTCTCTGCTAACTATCAAAGCGAGATTTTCTCTAGCGGCTTTGAGGTCTTTCTTTTTCAAAGGGGTATATACGCTGTAGGCTGCCCTTGCCAGGTCTTTTGTCGCAAGAGTCGTGTATATAAAAGCTACTTCAATTAGATATGCAAAATAATGGTTTATAAAACCAGCTAAATATATAGAAATATATGTCACGGCATAAGCTAAAGTCGTAGTAAAAAAGCACATGAAAAATCCTGCAAGTTTTAGGGCCTTTGGATTTTTAGCATATTTTCTTATTATTCTTTCTTCTTTTGATATAAGAGAACCTATAAGCCTTACGGGATGGGGATAGCCTTCAGGGTCTCCAAAAATCAAATCAAGCAAATACGCCAGAAAAACTTTCATTTCTCTCTATACCTCTCCATGATGTCGTATATTTTCTTAATATCAAGGGAATTCCTTACAACTTCTGCAAGATAGTCAAACTGCTTCTCTCTAAATTCTCTGTAGTCTGAAATCTCATCAATGGGCAAAAGCCCCTTTTCCTTCCTCACAATATTTATAAACTCCTTAGCAAAAGCTCTGTTTTCAAATATACCGTGAAGATATGTGCCAAAAACTTTCCCATCCTCGCTCACTGCACCATCCAATTCTTTCACCTTTTCTTTGTTCCTTAAAATGATATCAGAAAAATGCTTATTCTCTCCCAGAATACGGCTTTTCCCCATGTGTATCTCATAACCCGTAACAGAAAGTCCTCTTAAAGGCGAGAGAATATCAGGAAGGTCCTCTTTTATAAGAGCCATAGTATCTGATGTAATCTTCTCTTTTTCGATTACTGTTTCTACATCAAGAAGTCCCAAACCTTCAATTTCTTCTATTTCTCCTTCTACGTGATATGGATCTTTTATAACTTTACCAAGCATCTGAAAACCGCCACATATACCAACTATGAATTTCCCTTTTTCCCTTAAGTTTAAAATTTCTTTATCTAAACCATAATCCTTTAAAACCTTTAAATCTCCCAAAGTGTTTTTGGTTCCCGGTATTATCAAGACATCCGGATTTTTTAACTTCTCACCCTTATCAACATATCTTAGTCTGACTCCATTAATTTTTAAAAGAGGATCAAAATCAGTAAAATTAGATATATGAGGAAGCCTAAGTACAGCTATATCAATTTCCCCTTCTCCTTTTCCATGTGAAAAGCTTTCTGTTACACTGTCTTCTTCATCAATTTTTACGTCTATATAAGGTATTACCCCCAGTACCTCTTTCTGTGTTATATTTTCAAGCATTTTAAGACCCGGCTTTAATATTTCTACGTCTCCTCTGAATTTGTTTATTATAACTCCTTCTATGCGGTTTCTTTCTCTTTCTTCAAGAAGAAAAAGTGTACCGGCGATCGCAGCAAATACTCCTCCTTTATCTATATCCCCTACAAGAAGTACAGGAGCATTCACAAGCTCTGCCAAACCCATGTTGACAATGTCTTTCTCCTTTAGATTTATCTCTGCAGGACTTCCTGCTCCTTCTATGACCACCACATCATTTCTTTCGGCAAGAAAATCAAAGTCTTCTTTTATGAGTTTTAAAAGTTTAGGTCTGAACTTAAAGTATTCTTCCGCACTCATGTTTTCGTAAACTCTTCCTCTTAAGACAACCTGGCTTTTCTTGTCAGAACTCGGCTTTAGAAGTATTGGATTCATGTGATAGGAAGGCTTTATTCCTGCCGCTTCTGCCTGAACAGCCTGAGCTCTTCCTATCTCCAGCCCTTCTTCCGTAATATAGGAGTTCAAAGCCATATTTTGAGATTTAAAAGGCGCAACCTTAAGGCCATCCTGCTTAAAAATTCTGCACAAAGCAGTAACAATAAGGCTTTTACCCACCGATGAGGCAGTACCTTGTATCATAATCTTTAGTGCCATTTTATTTCCTCCTATAAGACAAACACTTATCTAAGAACCTCTTTACCCCTTCTTTGTATGTGTATAAGTTTATGTGAACAAAGCTTGCGAGGGTATTTTTGTACACAAATCCACACTCCCATTTTTCTTCTCTACCCGGTTTACTAACAGCATAAGAGGGGTTTTGTGGAAAACCTTCTATTTGAGAATAGTGAAACTCATGGCCCTTTATTTTTTCGCCTTTTTTAAAAAGTACATTATCCATAATAACTTCTGTTTCCACATATCCAAACCTCTGCAATTTTTTTGTCATAACTACTTCAAAGTCGTAAACTCCCACCATACTGTACATATTTCCCTCTAAATCCCTTATACCTTTTGAAAGATACATGAGTCCTCCGCATTCTGCATAAACAGGCATTCCTTTTTCAACCGCTTCTTTTATCTCTCTTAACATTTTCTTGTTTTCACTGAGTTTTTTTGCAAAAACTTCTGGAAATCCACCTCCAATGTAAAGTCCCTCAGTTCCTTCTGGAAGTCTTTCATCATCAAGAGGGCTGAAAGGAATAAGATGTGCCCCCATTTCCTCTAAGGTTTCAAGACTTTCTTTGTAGTAAAAGTTAAAAGCCTCGTCATAAGCATAAGCTATTTTTACCTTTTTCTCTTTCAGGACTCTATCTTCCCTCTCAATAAAATCAGGCAGCTTAACTGTCAAATTCATCAATTTTTCCACATCAATGCAATTTTCAATATAGCCATATAATTTTTCCAATTTTTTATCCAAATTTTCTGTCTCATAGACAGGTAAAAGCCCTAAATGCCTTTCAGGAAGCTCAAGTTCCACATCTTTAGGAAGATAACCAAAAACTTCAATATTCAAATCCCTCTCTATAACCTCTTTTAAGAGGGTGTAGTGTCTTTCACTTCCAACTTTATTCAGAATAACTCCTCTTATGTCTACATCTTTATCGTAATAGATATATCCCATTATTAAAGCCGAGACACTAGCTGCCATAGAAGAAGCATCTACCACGAGCACAACAGGCACATTTACAAGCTTTGCTATGTGGGCACTGCTTCCTCTTGATGTTGTATCTATCCCGTCGTAAAGTCCCATTACTCCTTCTATTATCGAAATATCAGCACGTAATGCATTTTTATAAAACAAATTTTTGAGATTTTCTTCTCCCAGCATGTAAAGGTCGAGATTTACTGAAAAATTGCCCGTAACATACCTATGGTAAGCGGTGTCTATATAGTCAGGTCCGACTTTAAAAGGCTGTACTTTATATTTTTGCGAAAGCAGCCCCATAATCCCCAGGCTTAAAGTAGTTTTTCCTGCTCCTGAATGAGTCCCAGCTATCATAAAGGCTCTACACAACTTTTAGTTTCTCCTTTCCGTTAAGAGAAGGTATGATATAAGGGGTTCTGGTAAAAGGATCTTCAAATATTTGTACATCTATTGAAAATGCCAGTTTTATATTCTCAAAGGTAACCACTTCCCTAGGCTCTCCTCGCGCCATTATAGTTCCTTCCCTCATGATAATAATCTCATCGCAAAACTGAGAAGCCAGATTTACATCGTGCAAAACAGATATAACAAGTATGCCTTTTAAGCTTAATTCTTTAGCAATTGACAAAACTTCTATCTGGTACTTTATGTCAAGATGGGAGACCGGTTCATCCATTAGCAAAATTTTGGGCCTCTGCGCTAAAGCTCTCGCTATATACACTCTCTGCCTTTCTCCTCCGGAAAGCTCCCTTACTGGCTTATCTTTGAACTGCCACGTGTTTGTCATTTCCATCGCTTCTCTCACAATTTCTTTGTCTTCTTTTCCTTCTGACTGAAATCTTCTAAGGTAGGGGATTCTCCCCATCATCACTATGTCATAACATGTAAACTCAAAATCGTATATTATATCCTGCGGCACATATCCTATAAGCTTTGCCCTTTCCTTCACACTCAAGCTCCTTACATCTTTCCCAAATATCAAAATACTCCCTTTTTCAGGCTTAAGATATCCTGAAATATTTCTTAAAAGAGTGGTCTTCCCGCTCCCATTCGCTCCTATTATCCCTATCATTTCGCTTTTGTCCACTTTTAAATTTATCCCTTTTAATACCCGCTTCTGCCCATAAGAGAAGTAGAGGTCTTTCACTTTTAAAATAGACATAATATCACATTCCTTCATTTTTTTGTTTGCTCCTCACAAGAAGGTACAGGAAAAAAGGTCCTCCAAAAGTCGCCGTAATTATCCCTATTGGCATCTCTACAGGCTTTAAAATCACTCTCGCCAAAAGGTCTGCAAAGGTTAGAAAAGAAGCGCCAAAAAGAGCACTAAAGGGAACCAGAAATCTGTTGTCAGGTCCTACAATCAGCCTTGAAATATGTGGAACTATAAGTCCTACAAAGCCTATGATTCCTCCAACAGAGACACAAGAAGCTGTCACCAATGACCCCAAGATAAGTATAATTTTCTTGACAAGCTCCGCATTTACACCTAAATGCTCTGCAGATTCTTCCCCTGTTAAAATGGCATTTACATCCCTTGAAAATGCATACATCACAAAAGAACCTATGAGTATTAAAGGCGAAGAGTAGATAACCTGTGGCCAGCTCACAAGGCCAAAACCCCCCATAGTCCAGAAGACAATCCGTGAAAACTGGTCATGGTTTAAAAGCATAAGCAATGAGATTATGGCAGACATAAAAGCGCTTATAGCAATTCCAGCTAAAAGCATTGTGGTCATGGAAAGCTTAGTACCTGTTCTTGACACAGTGTATACAAAAAACACTGTCAAAAGGGCCGTTATGAAAGCCATAGAGCTTAAGCCAAATATGCCTAAACCCATTATTATGGCAATTGTAGCTCCAAAAGCTGCACCCGAGGATATACCCAAAACATAAGGGTCTGCCATGGGATTTCTCAAAAGCCCCTGGAAAAAAGCTCCCACAACAGATAGTCCCATGCCCACAATAGCTGATTCTATCACTCTTGGAAGCCTTAATGTAAGTATAATGCGCCTGTTGACTTCATCCCCTTTTCCCAAAAGCACATTTAGTATTTCCTGCAGGGGGATTTTAACCGCCCCTGCAGAAATTGAAAGAGCCATTATAAAAAGAAGGAGTAAAAACGCTATTGCGAAGTAAAAACCTCTCTTAGCCTTCACTTTATTTAAATGCCTCCGGATGTAAGAATTTTGCTACTTCTTCAAGTCCTAATACAATCCTATTTGTTCCTCTTACAATTATGTCGTCATTGGATACAACAAATACCTTGTCATTTTTCACGGCATTTGTGTCTTTGTATCCAGCCATATTCTTAAGGTCCTTCACATCTCCAGCATGAGGTGATGTTATTATGACATCAGGGTTTTTCTTCACCAGCTCTTCAATGCTGTACTGAGCCCATCCGTTCACATCGGATGCCACATTTTCTCCACCTGCGAGGTTTATAATCTCGTCAATAAATGTGCCTTTTCCTGCAGTCCAGTTGCCATCAAGAGAGACCAGGTAAAATACTTTTACTTTTGGAAGGTCTTTTACCTTATCGCTTATCTCTTTTATTTTACTCTTCATATCATTTATGACTTCTTCTGCCTTCTTTTCATTCCCCGTTATTTTCCCAAGAAGTTCTATCGACTGATATATCTGATCAAAATTCTGGGCATCCAACACCACAACAGGTATCCCCATCTTCTCCAAAGATTCCATCTGCTCTTTCCCTGATAATCTGGAAGCAAATATTATATCAGGCTTTTGAGCCGTTATAGCCTCTATGTTGGGCCCTTTAAAGCCTCCCACTTTGGGTATGTCCTTCACTTCTTCAGGATAATTATCAAAATCAGTAACTCCCACTACTTTGCTCCCAGCCCCTATCGCAAACAGAAGCTCTGTGACTGAAGGCACCAAAGATACAATTCTCTCTGGTTGCTTTTCAATCGTCACTTCTCTGCCAAGAAAGTCTGTAACCTTAAGTGGAAACTGGGTCTTTACCTCTTCGGCCTGTTTTGGTGTTTCCTGGGGCTTTGTAGCATTTTGAGTAGAACAAGCAGCAAGAGAAAATGCCAAAGCGAATATTATAAACAACGCAACTATACTTCTAAACTTTCTCATAAACGCCCTCCTATCTAAGTTTTCATTTTGTTTTATTAAAAAAGGTCTACCCCTTACGGAGGTAGACCTTTTTCCCACAAAAACACATAAAGGCCGTTCAACCTTCCCTCCGAAGGCGAACTTCTAAAACCTTATGGCAGGTCTCCTGGCTCAGGATTCATCCTCCACCCTGCCTTCCCATCCGGCACTCAGTTGAGGGCCGGACAGTGGCTTAATAGGGCTTCGTCCTCCTTCACAGTAGCGGGGGCTGCGCGGGATTCTCACCCGTCTTCCCTTTTAACCCATCACGGGACCATAAGGCTTTTTTATTCGGTTTTAGTAATTTTATTTTAACTCTTGTTTTCAAATAAGTCAATCGAACTCAAATTTCTATTCCAATCCTTGCAGGAACACCTTTTCTGTAATAATGCTTTATCTCCTTCATTTCTGTCACAAGATCTGCCTTATCTATGATTTCTTGAGGAGCACTTCTTCCTGTTAAAATCAGTTCCACACTTTCCGGCTTTTCATCTATCAACCTTACTATATCCTCTACACTTAAAAGCCCAGAATGAATGGCTGCCATCGCTTCATCTACAATCACAATGTCGTATTTCCCACTTTTTAATACGCTAAGAAGTTCTTCATATTCTTCTCTAACCTTGCTCTTCAGTTCCTTAAGTTCTTCTTCTGTCATCTCCCATGTAAATTTCTTGGATTCCGCAAGTCTTTTTATTTCAAAATTAGGCTTTAAAAGTTCTGCCGATTTTAACTCTCCTGTAGCCATCCCTTTTAAAAACTGAAACATTATAACTTTCATACCCCTTCCAACTGCCCTGAAAGCAAGTCCCAAAGCTGCAGTAGTCTTCCCCTTGCCGTCCCCAGTGTATACCTGTACATATCCTTTTTTCATTGAAAAAACTCCCTTCAAAGATATTTTAAAAAGGTCTTCCCTTCAGAGGAAGACCTTTTTAAACAAAACTCCAAAAAGGTTCAACCTTCCCTCCGAAGGCGAACTTCTAAAACCTTATGGCAGGTCTCCTGGCTCAGGATTCATCCTCCACCCTGCCTTCCCATCCGGCACTCAGTTGAGGGCCGGACAGTGGCTTAATAGGGCTTCGTCCTCCTTCACAGTAGCGGGGGCTGCGCGGGATTCTCACCCGTCTTCCCTTTTAACCCATCACAGGACCATAAGGCTTTAATATTCAATTTCACACTTTTATTTTAAACCTTTTCAGCTTTTTAGTCAACCAGAATCTTCTCTTGCTCTATTTATGGTCCTGTTCCCCATCCTTCCATTATATAAGTATTCCCTTCTTTTTTGACCCTAACAAACCAGAATTTCTTTTCCATCCATCCATTTTCCTTAATAACTCCATTTCCAGCCATCCAGTCGCTATTTGATATAGAAGGCTTTACAGAAAAAGAAACTGTAAAGTAAATTCCATTAGGGCTCTCTTCTTTTATGTCAATGCGGTCAATTCTAAAATCTTTCAGCCTCTCCTCTATTGGAACAGTATTTTCCATATAATGCTTAAAATATTTTTCTAAGAGAGCCCTCACTATTTCTTCCGATTTAACGTTGCCTTCTACAGTTATAGAGGGCTTATACACTTTTTTCTCTGTAGTATTAGAATTTTTATCACAGGCTGCAAACACCAGAAGGGATAAAAACATTCCTATTATTAACAAAAAGAAAATTTTTCTTCTCACAATTTCATCACCTTTCCAATTTCTTTTATAAATTCCTCCACTTCTTCCCTTTTAGGATAGTATTTCCCATACCTTACCTTTTCATAAAGTCGACTTACCCTTTCCATTGGTTCCCTTATATTTTCAAAAGAAGATGTGATTTTGTCACATATGTCTTTTACAGAATAATTCCCTCTTTCTAAAATCTTCTTTTGATAAAGATGAAGCAAAAGTCTTTTGTAATAGTACCTTACCTTTTCTCTGCTATCAGTGTAAATCTTTATCCTATCCACTGCCCTTAAAATTTTATTCCTTATTTCCTTAAAACTCCTGACAAAATCTATATCCTTGAGATTTATATCTATCCTCTTTTCTTCATCAAAATCCCTTTCCTTCTTTTCTATTTCGATTTTGCCCATTGTCTTTATTATAAAAGCGATAAGCAAAACTATTATAGCAACAGCGATTAAAAATGCCATAAAATTTAATAAATTAGAAAGCCATACATAATCTTGAGAAATATCTTCTTTTAAGAAATTTTCTGGGTTTTGACCCTGAGCATAAAAATGTTCCATCGCCTTTCTAAAAAACTCTTTATCAAAAGGAATTAGCTTAAAAATTTTAGAAAATAGCCAAAACATTCCATAAGCAAGGTACGTAGCTAATAAAACAAATAAATTTTCTATTAGCAAATATATTTTATAAATAATATAAGCAACATTTGGCAGAGAAAAAGCAAAAGTAGCAATAAGCATTAATGCAAAACCCATCCATTCATAGGGAGAAATCTTAGCTTCGATGCCGTGATATTTTAAATTTTTTACTTCAAATAGAAGAAAAATGCTTAAAATAATATACAAAATTGAACACTTTTGGATTGCAGAAATTAAATGCGGAGGGAGAAAATAAGCAAATAAATTTAGAAAAAACAAGTACAACAAATTTCTATAAAATTTCCCTAGATTTATTATATCTTCAGCCATTAAGCTTTTTATTTTTACTCCTCTGTACCACAAAAACAAAAACACTATAAAATTTGCCACAAGTTGATAGTAATTTTCACTGATTTTTGCACTCACAAAAAAGCTTAGAAAAATACCTAAAGACAGATTAAACAACTTGTAAAACATTAAATTCCGGATTTCCAGTAAATTAACAAAAGCCGTTGCAAAAGAAAGCACAAAAAAAGCAATAAAAGGGACTGCTTTCTCTTGAATTAACAGACCATTTAGTACCGTGAAAACTAAAAATACGATTAAACCTTCCAAAATCGTTGCAAATATTTTAACAAATTTATCCCTATCCCACCACTTCAATTTCTTTCCCCTCTTCGTTGTAGTAAAAGACTTTCACATTTGAAAAAACTTTTTCAATCCCTTTCAAATCCATACACAAAATCATTACCTCCCTATCACTAAAAAACTTCCCTGCCAAAGCCAGTAACTCTTCATCGACAAAAGGCGTAACAATCAAAAGGTCTGTCCCCCATGGAAGGACTTTAGAAATGTATGATATTATATCCTCTTTGGAATATTTTTTTAAAAAGGACATACCTGCAAAAATCTCTAAAAGTCTTGAAATCTGCCCCTCTCCTGCTGATGGTTCAATATAGGTATAGTCTCCATCTACAAGACATATTGCATTTGTAGAAAGCCCTACAGGTATTCCCTCTTGTATGAGATTGACAGACAAAGTAGCAGCAACTTCTATCGCCTTTTCAAATTTCTCTACTTCATCCGTACGCAATATATACCTGTGAAAATCTACGTTAAAAAGAATGAGTATTTTCTTATCTGCAGTATAGTCATACTTATTGACTTTAAGTTTTTGGGTCTTTGCTGTTGCCTTCCAATTTATACTTTTAAAACTGTCAGAATTGGTATAATCCCTAATCCCACTTATTATGACAGGGTCCTCTATTATCCACCTTTTAACAAACAAGTCTCCATAAACAGAATTAGCAATGACTTTAAAATTCTTTAAATCAATGAGTCTGGGATACACAACAAGTCTTGCAGGCGCCATAAACTCTTTCTCATATTCCTGCGAACCAAATAAATCTGTAGAAAATGCCCTTATTCCATCAAAAAGATTGTATATACCCCTTTTTGATGCCACTAATTCAAATTTCCTCGTTATCTTTTGAAAAGGAAACAAGGAATAAACAGTGTAATGCAGGTATTTCACCTTATCATGCTTTTCTACCAATTGAGACCTCTTCATTTCCAGTTCTACCGGTAACTTCTGTTGCAACTTGAGATAAGTCACCGGAAAAAATTTTTTGTTGTACACAATCAATTTTAATACCGTCGTATCTCCAGGAAAAACAGTGTTTTTTTCGAATTTTCTTTCAATCATCAAGTTCTTAAATATATTCTCTTTGTAAAGTTTTGCTTGTAAAACTAATAAAACAGCTACTATGAGTATAAACCAAAGAGCGCTCATATTAAAACCACCTGTAATTTATTTTTCAAGAGGCACGGGAATTTCTTCTAAAATCTTTTTTACAATATCTTCACCCCTCATATCCTTTAACCTGCCAGCACCCTTTAAGATGATTCTGTGAGACAAAACGAAAGGCGCTATATATCTCACATCGTCTGGCGTCACAAAGTCACGACCTTTCACATAAGCGTAAGCTTGACTAGATTTATAAAGAAACAGAGTAGCTCTGGGACTCGCACCCAATTCCACTTCTTCCATGTTGCGCGTTTTTTCCACAATGTTTAATATATACTCCAGCACGTCTTCATCCACATAGACTCCTTTATATTCTTCTTGCATCTTTAAAATTTCATCTCTTGTGCACACAGGAGCTAGATCTTCTAGAGGATTGCTTTTGTCAAAAACCTCAATTATCTTTCTTTCTTCTTCTCTGCCTGGATAACCCATCTTTAATTTCATCAAAAACCTGTCTATCTGAGCTTCAGGAAGAGGAAAAGTGCCGTAGCTTTCTATAGGATTTTGAGTAGCTATAACAAAAAAAGGGCTATCAAGTTTATATGTTACACCATCTACTGTCACCTGTCTTTCTTCCATGCACTCTAAAAGGCTGGACTGAGTCCTAGGGGTTGCCCTGTTTATCTCATCCGCCAGCAAAATATTTGTAAAGATAGGGCCTTTTTTAAACTCAAAATCTCCTATCTTCTGATTAAAAACATTTATTCCCGTCAAATCCCCAGGCAAAAGATCGGGTGTAAACTGCACTCTCTTAAAATCGCAATCTATCGACTTCGCCAAAGCCTTAGCTAAACTGGTCTTTCCCACCCCCGGTACGTCTTCTAAAAGGACATGACCCGAAGCAATCAAAGCGGTAAGCATGAGGTCTATTACTTCACTCTTCCCTATTATGACTTTCTCTATATTTCTTCTTATCCTTTCTATAACTTCTGACTGTTCCAATTCCATCACCTTTTAAAATTTTTTGTCTCTCTCTATTATAGAAAACATTTACTAAAATTTCAATAAGAATCTAGATATTGACATCGCCTTTTAATCGTAATATAATCTTAATTAGGAAAACTTTCTTATTTAATAAAAGGTTGTGGTTAAAGTGCAGAAAGAGGAAGCTTTAAGAAAATTAAAAGCGCATAACTACAAGCTTACGCCTCAGAGAGAATTAATACTTGACATAATGCTTTCCAACCAGGGCTATTTGTCTGTAAAAGATGTATACGAAAAAGTAAGAAAGGTTTTCCCGCAGGTTAGCATTGACACTGTGTATAGGACTTTGAGCCTTTTAAAGAGCTTGAATATTTTAAATGAGGCGGTAATTGGAAATAATATTATGTACGTGGTAAAAAAACATCTCCACAACCACACAATGAGATGTCTAAAATGCGGCAGAGTATTTGAAATGGATATATGTCCCCTTGAGCTTTTGGTAGACCAAATAAAAGATTTTGAAGTAGTAGACCACAAAATAGAAATCATAGGATACTGCAAAGAATGCAGATCAAATCCTAATTAGAAACGGAGGCTTGCAAATCATGAAAAAAACAATAGTAATTCTAATTTTGACTGCGATGCTTTTTGCTCTGACTTCTTGCAGCACCGCTGATAACTCCTCCAAACCACTTGTATACGCTTCTTTCTATCCAATATACGACCTTACCTCAAAAATAGCTGGAGATAAATTAGAGATAAAAACCATAATCCCGCCGGGTGTGGAACCTCACGACTGGGAACCCTCTACTAAAGACGTAGCAAATATGACAAAAGCAAAAGTCATTCTTTACTTGGGCTTAGGAATGGACTCCTGGATACAAAAAATTAAAGCAAACGCACCAAATGTAGATTTTTACGAGGTATCTAAAGGAGTTACTCCCATATTAGAAGGTGGACAGCCAAACCCCCATATATGGCTTTCTCCAAAAGAAGCTTTAATAATGGCAAAAAATATAAACGATTCTTTGAAACAAAGCTTTCCTCAATATAGCAACTATTTTGATAAAAATTATGAGACATTAAAAAATCAGCTTGAGAAATTGAATCAAGAGTATTCTCACGACCTTTCAAACACAAAACATAAAACCTTTATAGTATACCACAGTGCTTTTGATTACTTAGCGCGGGATTACGGTTTAAAACAAGAAGCACTCGTTGGAATAGATGAAGAAGCAGAAGTAAGCCCTGCAAGGATGGCCAAAGTTATAAACATAATAAAAAATGAAAACATAAAGTACATCTTCACCGAGCCGCTTTCATCCCCTAAACCCATGCAGACCATAGCCAAAGAAACAAATACAAAAATACTTCCATTAAATCCGATTGAAGGGCTCACAAAAGTAGAAGAAAAAGAAGGAAAAGATTACTTAAAATTAATGGAAGAAAATTTAGAAAATCTTAAAAAAGCGTTAAATACTTGAAAAGGGAGGTCCAAAATTTATGAAAAAGGTCTTAGCGATTTTAATTGCAATATCGCTTGTACTTGCACTGGTTTCATGTTCTACAAGACAAAGTGAAACTTCTAAACCTTTAGTGTACGCCTCTTTCTATCCAATATATGACCTTACCTCTAAAATAGCAGGAGATAAACTCGAAGTTAAAAACATAATACCTTTCAATGAAAGCCCTCATGGATGGGAACCCAGCGCTAAAGAAATGACAGAAATAGCAAAAGCAAAAGCTGTAATTTACTTAGGAATGACAATGGAAGACCCTTGGATCAACAAAGTAAAGGAATCAGCTCCAAACACAAAATTTTTTGAGGTGTCAAAAGGAGTTGACCCTATAAGGAAGGGCAACGCAATAAATCCGCATCCATGGCTTTCACCGAAAGAAGCTTTAATACTTATAAAAAATATAAAGGATGCACTTGTGGAGGTTGATCCAGCTAACAGAAGTTATTATGAAAAGAATTATGAGAATTTGCGAGCACAATTGGAAGAACTTGATAAACAGTACAGAGAAGAGCTATCGAAGACAAGATTAAAGACCATAGTGCTTTTCCACAGCGCTTTTGCATATGTGGCAAGGGATTATGGACTAAAGCAAGAACCATTGGTGGGAATGAGTGATGAAGCAGAGCCAAGCCCCGCTAGGATAAGTGAACTGGTTGACTTGATCAAAAAAGAAGGTATAAAATATGTCTTTGTAGAAGGAATGGCTCCTGCAAAACCAATGGAAACTATAGCTAAAGAAAGTGGAGCACAGATAATGAGAATAAGCACAATAGGCACTTTGAGCAAGGAAGATATGGAGAGAAAAGCAGACTTCATATCTCTTATGAAGGAAAATCTTGAAAAACTAAAAAAAGCATTGGAGTAGATGAAAAATGAGTTATATTGAAGTCAAAAATGTCAATTTTTCTTATGATGGAAGACAAGTTCTTAAAAATATCTCTTTAAAAATTGAAAAGGGAGAATTTGTAGGTATTATCGGCCCCAACGGATCAGGAAAAAGCACCCTAGTAAAAGTAATGGTAGGTAATCTCGCTCCGTCATCCGGGGAAGTACTTTATGAAGGAGTAAACCTTCAGAACATAAAAGACAAATCCTTCATAAGTTATCTTCCCCAGCGTTCTTCTTCCTTTAATTCCTCTTTTCCTGCAAGTGTAGAAGAAGTGGTATCAATGGGGCTTTACGCAAAAAAAGGCCTTTTTAAAAAGCTTTCTAAAGAAGACTGGGAAAAAGTATATGAAGCCTTAAAAGTAGTAGACATGTATGATTTCAGAAAGCGCTTGATAGGAAGGCTTTCTGGAGGACAGCTTCAAAGGGTGTTTATAGCAAGGTCTATAGTATCAGACCCACAAATACTTTTCCTGGATGAACCCACTACAGGAATCGATGCGAAATCCGAAAAAGCCCTCTATGAACTTTTAGAAAGGTTAAATAAAGAAAGAAATTTAACTATAATAATGGTGACTCATGATATAATGGCAATTACAGATAAAGCCCATAGAATAATATGCATGACTGACGGAAAAATCAATGAGAAGTGCGAAGCCATAGATATAGAAAAACCTGATTTTGCTGCAATACTTTATGAATATCCCGTTAAAACTATAAAGCACTATCACAATAACAATGGGAGTGTATAAAAATGTTAGATATTTTTTCTTATGAATTTATGAGAAGAGCCTTTATAGCAGGAGCTATAATAGCGGTAATAGCACCCCTGGTAGGCAATTTTTTAGTGTTAAGAAGACTTTCCCAAATGGGACATGCTTTGTCCCACGTAGCCTTAGCAGGAGTAGCAGCAGGAATATTAGCAGGCATTGATCCTACTATAGGGTCAATCGCAATAGTAGTTTTAGCTGCATTTGGAATAGAAGAATTGAGAAAAACTTATTTTCAATACTCAGAACTTTCAATTGCCATAATAGTATCAGCAGGAATGGCAGTTGCAATAATCCTTTTAAACTTTGCAAGAGGTGGAGCAGTTAATGTAATGAATTATCTTTTCGGCAGTATTGTTTCTGTCACACGAACAGATGTAATACTTATTTCCACTTTGGGGCTTCTGGTAATCCTAATTGTGAGTCTTTTCTACAAGGAACTGTTGTACATCACCTTTGACGAAGAAGCAGCAACAATCTCAGGTTTACCTGTCTCAGCTATAAACTTTCTTTTTACAATTTTAGTCGCCCTTACCGTAGCACTAGCGATGAGGATAGTGGGTGCACTCTTGGTATCAAGCCTAATGGTTACGCCTTCTGCAGCTAGTCTAAAAATAGCTCAAAGCTTTAAACAAGCTATATTTTACTCTATTGTCTTCTCCTTTATATCAGTATTTGTCGGAATTATACTCTCTTTTTACTTTGATTTATCACCAGGCGGAACAATAATACTCATCTCCCTTGCTATAATGGGAATAACATCGTTAAAAAAATAAAAGGTGGAGCATAGCGCTCCACTTTAATAATTTTCTAAAAGTTCAATCATGACTTTCAATGCTCTTAAAGTATCTATATAAGCGTATCTTCCCCCTTCAAAATCCCCTTTTTGAATTACTTCCATGCCTTTTCTATAAAGTTCTTCTATTTTTCTGTCCATGTCTTTTACACCGAAAGCTATGTGATGAATTCCCTCCCCATTTTTATCGAGAAACTCTCTCCAAGTGCTCGAATTTTCATCAGGCTCTATCAATTCCAGTTGTAATGGCCCCAGCTCAAAAAATCCAAGTTTGGCTCTTGCTTTTGTAGGTCTTCCATTAAATTTGGTATGGGCTTTGCTGTAATCATCTGTCCAAAACCACTGGGGCTTTTCTACCCCAAAAAATTCTGCGTAATTTTGCAAAGCTTCTTCAATATCCCTCACTACAATACCTATTTGCACTGTATTCCGCATATCTAGAATATTTTTGCTCATTTTAGTCACCTCTTCAGTTTTATAGTTTTTGATAAAGTTACTTTCTTCTTGCCTCACGAGAAATAGGTTTATAGGGAATTCCTTTTATTCTTGCTCTTACATATTCTCCTGAAAGACTCAATTGGTTTACAGCCCATGCTTTACCATCACCAGGATTTAAATCGGTAGTAGGCAGAAAAGCTGCTGATACTTCATTTTTATTAGCTAATGACCAGTTTACCCAGCTTATATTATTGGCATTTAAAAATTCAAGCCATTCATCAGCCTCATTCAAATATGGTCCCCCATCTCCACTTGCTTCACTAGTACCCCATTCTGTAACAAATACTGCGAGCCCATTTTGTACTGCTTTTTCTATATTTTTAGCAATATATCCTTTTCCACCGTTTTCCCATACACGTGCAGTCCCAGCATAAAAATGAGCACTGTACATTATATTTTTATCATCTATGGGGTTATCTAATGCTAAATCAGGTCTAATACTCCATTGGGGAGTGCCAACAATTATTATATTTTCATTTCCCATCTCTCTTAACATTTTTATAATTGGCTCTGCATAGTTTTTAACTTTTTTCCATCCCTCAACATCATTTGTCACTCCTGGAGAGGTTGGATTGGGCTCATTTGCTAATTCATAAATTATATGAAGTTCATTTGGATATTTCTCAGCTATTTCCTTGAAGAAATCTTTTGCGCCACTGTATATGTCTGCATTTGGATCTCCGGGATTCAAAACATGCCAGTCAACTATTACATACATATCATTTTTAATGGCTAAATCTATTCCTTCTATAACCTTATCTTTAACACGAGGATTCGTAGCATAACCACCTTCACCAATGTACATAGCAAGCCTTATTACATTTGATTTCCAATCATTTGATAAAGCCTTGAAGGCATTATCATTTATTATCTGAGGAAACCACTGCAATCCGTGTGTACTCATTCCTCTTAACTGTATTGGATTGCCATACTGGTCCCCCAATATTTTCCTTCCATCTTTTTCTATAATCTTAAGCCTGCCCGCTACTGAAGGTTTTTTTACTAAAGCATTCCCGATTAAATGCGGAAATTTTCCTCTCTCATAACAGCTAAAAGTTAAAGAAGTATCTTTTAAAATTAAATACATGATTATAATGATTATCACAAGCACACCAGTAGAAGCATACCATTTATTCATAGTCTCATCTCACCCCATTTAAGGGTATTTGCTTAGAAATAAAGAGGCAGAACAATTTATACCCTGCCTCATAGATGCTGTATTCATTCGATTGCACCTTTTTCTATTACCCCTTTGTACCAAAATGCACTATCTTTTAATATTCTCTTTTGTGTTTCATAATCCACATAAACTATTCCAAATCTCTTTGAATATCCATGTGCCCATTCAAAATTATCTAACAAAGACCATACAAAGTATCCTTTTAAATTACCGCCTTCTTCTATGAACCTCGCTATTGCCTTTAGATGTTCTTTTATGTATTCTATTCTTTCATAATCATGCACTCGTCCATCCTCTGTTAATTCATCTTTAAATGCTGCTCCATTCTCTGTTATATATATGGGCAGTTTCGCATATTCCCTATCTAGCCTTTTCAGAAGGTCGTACAAAGACTCTGGGCTTATCTCCCATCCCATCTCCGTCCTCTTACCTGGACCCGGTACATTTTCTGCTTTTAGCATGGAATCTTCGTTGTATTTTACAATACTTCTTGTATAATAATTGACTCCAAGAAAATCTATCGGAACACTTATAGTCTCTAAATCTCCTTCTTTTATAAAGTCAAATTCTCCAATTATTTTACTATATAATTCCATCATATCTTCTGGATAATTTCCTTTGAATATTGGATCTAAAAACCATCTGTTAGCAAATCCGTCAGCATATTGGGCAGCTAATTTGTCTTCTTCTTTTTCACTTGCAGGATATGCGGGTGTCAGATTTAACGTTATACCTATTTGCGCCCCTTTCAGATTCATGTCCCTAAATACTTTTACGGCCTCTCCGTGAGAAAGCAATATATGATGAGCTGCTATCAAGGCCTCTCTCCAATCCTTATGGCCTGGTGCATGCTCCCCTATCCCATAGCTTAATATTGATGAACACCAAGGCTCGTTATGGGTTATCCATAAAGGTATTACATCCCCTAATTCCTCAAAAAGCTTTGATGCATATTCTACATACCATTTCACACTCTCTCTATTTAGCCATCCTCCCTTCTTTTCATACGCCCATTGAGGCAAATCCCAGTGATAAATTGTCGCTACCGGCATTATATCTCTTTTTAAAAGCTCATCTACCAGTCGCTTGTAAAAATCCATCCCTTTTGGATTATACTTTCCCTCTTCAGGGAAAATTCTTGGCCATGCTATGGAAAATCTATAGGCTTTAACTCCTATTTCTTTCATTATCTCTACGTCTTCTTTATATCTGTGGTAATGATCACAAGCTACATCTCCTGTATGACCTTGATATGTTTTCCCTTCTGTCTTGGAAAATGTATCCCATATAGAAGGAGTTCTTCCATCTTCATTTACTGCTCCTTCTATTTGGTATGATGACGTAGCTACTCCCCAAGTAAAATCTTTTGGAAATTTTACCAATTCTATCACTCCTATTCTTTAATGATTTTTGGTACAATTTTTATATATTTGCTATTAACTGAGTAATGTCAAAAATTTTAATTTCTTTTAACTTACCTGAATAATTTACCTCATATTTTTTATTTGGCATCATATTTAAACAATTATCTGATAACTCCATATCATTCTCCGTTTCTATAAATACTCCAAAAGCAGGAACATCTGTTTTTAAAATTATTTTATTCTCCCCTACTTCATAATCGATCTTTGGCTTTGCTAAATCCAGATCTCTGAATTTGCCAAATACTTTATAATTCTCATAAACCGCATCATCAGTGATTATTTCTACATACACAACGCTATTTAATAACTCCCTGTTCTTCTCCACCGGCAGCGTACACCCTGGGATCGCTATAGGCATTTCTTTTACTCTATATCCAATATTCAAATCTTCAAAACTGTAATGGGCTATTTTTGTAACATCATTTGCTATTAATCTAGCTTTTAGCCGTTTTTCTGCAACTTTTTCACCATTTAATTTAAAAACTTTTACAACAACTTCTACCTCTTTATCATACGGCAAATCACTTACTCCATAAGCTGTTACACCATCACCTTCTTCTTCTATATAGGGTAAAATCTCTGCATAAAATCTTTTTGAATAATAGTACAATGCCTTTTTTCTCTTGTAATAATCCACTGCAGACCAGCTTGCGACAGGCCAACAGTCATTAAACTGCCAGTACAATGTCCCTGATGTCTTAAATTTTCTTAACCTCCAATGCTCAACTCCTGTCTTTATAGCCTCTGCTTGATTGAATTGACTCAAATAGACAAAGCTCTTAAGGTCCTTCGGAAATCCCAATCGCCCTACCATAAATCTTATCAGTCTTTCCATTCCCTCGACCATTTTATTGTGAGAAATCATGACTGGGCTTAATATCTTTCTATCTTCTGGCGCTGTATAAGATAAAACTGTCTTCCAGTCAGGCATTGCCTGAAAACCAAATTCACTAAGAAATCTGCCCCTATCTTTCTTATACTCATCATAGTCTACCCAGCCACTCCACACATTCCACTGATGCCTATCTCCTTCAGTTTCACTATTTGGGTCTTCTCCTCCATAAGGACTCGATACCCAATAAGGCCTTGACGGGTCCAATTTTGCGCACACTTTAGGTAATATTTCTTTATAAATATAATTGCCCAGATATTTTGGGTCTCCCTTATTCCACCATGAATGAAATCCCCAATTATTTTCATTATTCCCACACCACAATACAATGGAAGGATGATTTCTAAGACTTAATATGACTTTCTCTGCTTCTTCTTCTGCCAATTTTTGAAACCATTCAAATTGGTCAGGGTACTGGGCACAGGCATACATAAAGTCTTGCCATACCATTATGCCCATCTCATCGCATGCTTCGTAAAATGCCCTATCTTCGTATATCCCTCCTCCCCATATTCTCAGCATGTTCATATTTGCCTCTTTTGCAAGTCTTATATATTCGTAATAACCTTCTTTGCTAAGCCTTGGCAATAAATTATCAGCTGGTATCCAGTTGGCTCCCTTTGCAAAGACTCTTACACCGTTTATTTCAAAAATGAAGCTTTCCCCCTCTTCATCTTTTTCCCTTATCAATCTAATCGTCCTTATTCCACTTCTAAAGCTTTTTTCATCTATTATTTCTGCATCTTTTAAAAGCCTTATTTTTATTTCATAAAGATGCTGGTCCCCCAAACCATTGGGATACCATAATTTAGGATTGTCTACTTTTATCCTAAGGCTTATTCTGTCCTTTTCAACTTTAGTTCTTGTCTTGATAATAGATATATCTTTTTCAATTAGCTCTATTTCCGCCTCAAAATCACCAGGTACATATCTTTCAATATCTGCACTTACTACAACATAAGCCTTATCATTTTCAATTTTTTCCGTATAAAAATATGGATTCTTAATTTCTGCGTGTTTTACTAATCTTATATATACACCTCTCCAAAGACCTACCTGTACAATTCTTGGCCCCCAGTCCCATCCAAATGAATACTGGGCTTTCCTCACATAAGGCCTTCCACTGTCTCCCGACCATTCCAGTTTGACAGGACTTACCTTTTCCATCAACTTTACAGTTTCTGTTATAGATTTGAAGTAAACCTCTAAAATATTTATCCCTTCTCTTATTATGCCCTTTATGTCAAATTCATAAGGTATGAACATGTTTTGCGTTTTACCGAGATACACGTCGTTTAAGTATACATCTGCAAAAGTATCCACTCCTTCAAACACCAACTTCACTGCGTCATACTCATTTATATGCTCTGTGTTTAATGTAAATTCTTGTTTGTAAACCCATTCTTTGTCTTCTAACTTGTGAAACTCTATTTCATTCATTCTATAATAAGGGTCATTTAGTTTCCCTAATTTCATTAAATCCAGCTGAACACATCCTGGAACTTGCCCTTCATACCATACATCCATTCCAATCTCCTTAAAATGCCACTTCCCATTCAGTAAAATTCTCTTCTCCATAAAAATCACCTTTTTTACATTTTTACACAAGCTACATAATGGTCTTCTTCCACTAACTTAAGCTTCGGCTTTACGCAATTTAAATCTGCCAACGGACATCTATCTATATACTTGCATAACCCTTCTTTCCAGGCTGCACGAGACTTATCAAAATCCTCAACGCTTATCCTGTCCTCTTCCCATTTCCTATCTAATTGCGGTATAGAATCTAAAAGCATTCTAGTATAAGGATGCATTGGATTGGAAAACACTTTTTCTATAGACCCTGATTCTACAACAGAGCCTTTGTACAAAACTACTATCTTATCGCTTATATAATAAGCCTGTGAAAGGTCGTGGGTAATAAAGAGTATAGAAGCGCCTATCTCCTTCAAGCTCAGCAAAGCCTCCAATACATCTACTCGGGTTGAAGCATCCAACATACTTGTAATTTCATCGGCAATCAGTACATCGACATCCATGAGCAAGGCCCTTGCTATTAACAACCTCTGGAGCTGTCCTCCGCTTAATTGGTGAATGTATTTATTTAAAACATCTCCTACATTAAGCCCCACCCTTTTTAATACCTCTTCTACTCTCCCTTCCCATTCAGAGGAAGAAACTTCTTTTTTAAATGACTGCTTTATTAGCTTAAAAATTCTGTCTACTTTGAATATGGGGTTAAAGGAAGAGTAGGGGTCTTGAAAAATGCCCTGTACTTTTGAATAAAACTCTTTATTGTTCTTTATTTTATAGATGTCCTTATCATTTAGAAGGATTTGACCGCCACTGGGTTTTAATAGCTTTAATATCATCTTGCCAATTGTAGATTTACCACTTCCACTCTCTCCTACCAAAGCTAAAATTTCGCTTTTTTTTATTTCAAAATCTACTCCATCTACTGCCACTATTGTGTTTTTAGAAAATATCCCTCCTGAAGTAAATACCTTTGTGAGATTTTCTACCCTAATCATCTTCCCTTCACCTTCCAACAAGCAACGTATCTCCCTGGTTCAACTTCCACAAGTGGCGGTTCATTTAAACACTCGTCACTGGCAAAAGGACACCTATCTTTAAATCTGCAACCTTCCGGTGGGTTTATAAGATTAGGGGGATGACCAGGAATTCCCTCTAACTTTTGATGTGTATGTCTAATCCCCGCATTTGGCAAAGATTTAATTAAAGCCTTTGTATACGGATGGAGAGGATTTTTCATTATCTCTTCCGTAGGACCAATCTCCACTACTTTACCTGCGTACATTATAACTATCCTGTCCGCTATTTGATACAAAACCGCTATGTCGTGAGTAATAAAAACTATAGAATTTACAATCTTTTCATCCCTAAATTCTTTAAACATGAGAGAAACTGCTTTCTGTGAAGAAACATCCAGCGCAGAAGTGACTTCATCTGCTATCAAAAGGTCTGGATTTAACAAAGTAGATATTACTAAAACTAACCTTTGCTTCATTCCACCTGATAGCTCAAAAGGGTACATATTAAGTACATCTTTAGATAATTTAACCATTCTAAGCCTTTCATGTAGCCTTCCTTCTATCTCCTCGTATTTTACCCTATGCTGACCAACCAAATCTTTTATTATTCCCCCTATTTTACGAGTTGGGTTTAAAGCATCCATAGCATACTGGGGTATAAGAGAAATTTTTTTATAGCGATATTTTCTCATCTCAACAGTATTGTCAACCGGTAATCTCTCGCCATTTAGTCTAACCTCACCAGAGACGTATTTCATTGGTGGCTTTAAAAGGATCAAGGAATTCCCCAGGGTCGACTTGCCACATCCTGATTCACCAGCTATCCCCAGTATTTCTCTGTCATTTATCGTAAAAGTCACGTCATCTAATGCTTTAGCGTCTCCACGCAAAGTTTTATAATATATTTTCAAACCCTTTATCTCTACCAAATTGGTCACTCCTCCCTAAGCCTTGGATTGAATATCTCATCAAGGCCTATATTGAGAAAGTACAGCGAACTTACTATCATCGTTATTGCCAACCCCGGAGGAATAAACCACCACCATATTCCCAATTGAATCGCATTCCACAGCACGGAGTACTGTAGCATCAGTCCAAGAGAAATTCCTCTTGTAGGTCCCAAACCTATAAAATCCAATCCCACTGCTGCAAGTATCGCACCTGCAAATTGAAGAATAAATACCATCACTACATAGGACATCATATTTGGTGCTATTTCTTCTAAAACTATTTTTAAAGATGGTAAAGCCGTTATCTTCGCCAGATTCACGAATTCCCTTGACTTCAAAGAAAGAGTTTGAGCTCGCACAGCCCTTGCAGTCCAAGGCCAAGCCGTCAAACCTATTATCACACTTTGAATTCCTATCCCTCTGTAAGGGAGATAAGCAGCAATTATTATGAGAAGAGCTAAAGTTGGAATCACTATCAAGATATTTGTAAGCATCATCAAAATCTCATCTATCCAGCCGCCTCTATACCCTGCTATAAAACCGATTAAAAGCCCTATTATAGTAGCTAATCCTCCTCCAAACAGCCCAATAAAAAATGTGGACCTTAACCCATATACAAACTGAGTAAAAACATCTTGACCAAAGGTGGTCGTCCCCAGCCAGTTATCTTTATTAGGAGGCAAATTGCTCATACTCACATATTCAAGAGGATCTTTATAGTGAGAAAGGTAGGGACCAATTGTAGCCAATATCAAGAAAAAAAGCAGTATACTAAGACCTATTTTAAATTTCGTATTTTTAAATGCAAAATACATAAACTCTTTCATACATTTTCTCCTCCAAGTCCTAGTCTAATCCTTGGATCAACTATCATATAAAGTATGTCTACTAGAAAGTTAGCAAGTAATACCCCAATGATTATGAATAAAAACACTCCTTGGACCAAAAAATAATCCTGGTTTAATATTCCTTGCAACAATATATATCCCATTCCTGGATAAGCAAAAACTACCTCTGTCGCTATGGAACCTGCGACAATTGTACCCAATTGAAGAGCCAAACCAGTAATCTGTGGAAGTATAGCATTTTTAAAAGCATATCTCCTTATAAGCCCTTCTGAGGCTCCTAAAGCCTCTAAATACCTTGAATAATTCGCTTCAAGCTCATATATTATCAAGTTTCTCATGCCTATTGCCCAACCGCCAATTTGCACAATAAATAAAGACAAGAAAGGTAATATCCAGTGCTTCAAGAAGTCTGCTACAAACTGCCACGACCAATTAGGTCTCATGCTAAAACTGTAAGCACCTGCAATTGGAAAAATCCCTAATAGGACGCCAAAAGCCCACGCTAAAAGTATTCCAAGCCACATATATGGAATTGAAGTGATAATATAAAATACAGGTAACATACTGGAATCAAGGCTCCTGTGCCTTGCTGCTGCAGCCCCTATATAGTTCCCCACTATCCAGCTCAAAAGAATAGAGGGCAGCAAAACTACAAGTGTATAAGGTATGGCCTGAGCGATAACTGACAAAACAGGTTTGGGATATAGATATATGCTTATACCCAAATCACCTTTAAATATAGCCATCCAGAAATTCAGATACTGTTTCCACAAAGGCAAATCCAATCCAAAAGCTTTAATCAAATATCCATACATTACTTTTGCCGACTGTGGCAACCCCGAAAATCTTGATACTAATACAAGAATGGGGTCCCCAGGCATAAACCTGGGGATCAGCCAGTCGATTGTCACTGCAAAAAAGAAAGTCAAAATGTAGATGTACAATTTCTTAATCAAATACCGTAACATCTATATACCCCCATTTATTATTGCGAAACTTTTGGTTTTATTTTCATCATCATCATTGTACCGCCTGTCTGCCATCTGCCTCCCCAAGTTACTGGGTAAGCATATGGGTCATGTTCTGTTGGCCAATTTTCCCATGCTGCATTTGATGCCTGGAACCAGAGACCATTGTACCAAAGCGGTATGGCTGGTATGTTCTTTAAGAATACTTCTTCCAATTTTGAAGCAACCTTTTTAGCTTCATCTGTTCCAGGTTTTGATCCATTTAAAGTTGCCACCATATCCTGCAACCCTTCTATATCAAAGCGCCCAAAGTTACCATTGTATTGAGCATCTCCTGTTATAGGATTGAAGAGCCAGTTGTAAAGCGTCCATGGTGTTGGGGTTACTTGGCTTCCGAAGTTGTTGAAAGATAAATCAAATGTCCCTTTAGTTAAATCTTCCCAATATTTGCTATAATCAGGGAATTTTGCTTCTGCATCAATTCCTACAGCCTTTAACTGGTCTGCAACAATCTTAGCTGCTTCCATCCAGTCAGTCCAACCATACGGAACGCTAATTTCTAATTTGAACTTCTTGCCATCTGGAGTTGTCCTCACTCCATCGTTACCTAATTTAAATCCTGCGGCATCCAAAATCGCTTTTGCTTTATTAGGATCATAGCTAAATCCATACTGTGAAACTACGTTTTTATCATAATATTCTTCCCAAGACTTAGCAGGCACAAAGCCTAGAGGATTTGAAGGTTCAACCTGATTTTCGTACACCTTTTCAGCTATTACTTTTGGATTTATAGCATAAGCCATGGCGCGTCTTAGTTCTACATTGTTAAGAGGTTCTTTAGTCACATTGATAAACATAAACACTGTATTATCAGGAATCATGTATGGTGGATTGTCATAGAAAGTCGTTATTCCATAATTAGCTTTTAACGTCGGTATACCAGGGAGGAAGAAATTACTTACATCCAGTTCTCCTTTCATCAACATTCCGAGAGCTACATTATTACTTGGAACAATTAAGTACACTATTCTCTTAGGTTGTGGAGTAAGTCCCAGAGCTTTTATACCCCACCAGTTATCATTTCTCTTATATACCATGCGGTCATTGCTGTAAGTATCAAATAAGTAAGGTCCTGAACCAATTGCCTTTTCATTAGCACCATTCAGCAAATCATCTTTAGATTTATTCTGCCAAATATGTTTTGGTATAATAGGAATTTGATATAAGTTATATTGCCATTCGTGATAATGGGAAGTTGAAAATTTAAATACCACAGTCTTATTATCAGGAGTATCTACAGATTGCAACCATTGCCACATTGGACTATAATAGATTTCAGGATGGTCTTTTGCTATTTCAAAAGTGAATTTTACATCCTCTGAAGTCAAAGGCTGACCATCTGACCAAGCAAGTCCATCTCTTAATGTTACTTGATAAGTATTATCAGAGGTCCATTCACCTTTTTCGGCTAACCATGGAATGAATTCGTTTTTAAGTGGATCATAATTAAACAAAGTTTCGTAAATCAATCCTACTGTACCTGTTACTGCATTCCATGGTGTAAGCGGATTCCAGTTGCTCGGTGGTGCCCACAACCCACCTCCAGCATAAAGAGTTTCATTTCTCTGATAGGTAGTTTCTTGGGCAGGTTGCTGGGCTGTTTCACTTTGCTGTGTTTTATCAGCTACTTCCTGGCTCTTTTGCCCACAGCCTGCCAGCGCACCTATCACCAACATTAAAACCAATAATACACTTAAAAGCCTTCGCACCTCACAATCCCCCTTTTGAAATAGTTTTCAAAGTCTATAAATTTTTAAATATACCTTTTCTTTTTATCCACCCCCTTCTCAATTTTTAGAGTAAAAAGGCTTTAAGCCTTTTTATACCATATATTATACAAAAATCCAATAAACACGTGTTTACAAAAGAGCATAGAAACAAAAATGTTGACCTTCATCTTGATAAAAGATATTCTTTCTTTTCATTTTCTTCTTTTATCTCAATTCTTTTACAAGATTCTCTTTCTACCAGTTTTACAGGTACTACAAATTTAGCTTTAATTGCTATCTCTTCCTCAACTGACCTGATAAGATTTTCTACTGCTAACTCTGCCATTTGCAATAAAGAAACACTCATCGTCGTTAAAGCAGGTTTCAAATAGCGAGATATAGTAATATCATCAAAACCAATTATAGAAACATCATCTGGAATTTTGTATCCCATCTCTTCTAAAGCCTGCATAGCTCCTATAGCCATCTGATCATTTGAAGCAAAAATCGCCGTGGGTTTTGCTTTTTTGAATAATTTATATGCAGCCTTATAACCGCTTTCTTCAACAAAATCCCCTTTTACTACCAGACTACTTTTAAATGGAATTCCCGCTTCTTTCAATGCTTTCTTGTATCCTTCTAATCTTGCAAAACCAGAGAGCTTTTCCATATCACCTGTTATATGGGCAATTTCCCTGTGACCCAGACTTATCAAGTACTTTGTAGCTTCATAGGCTCCAGTCACATTATCCATGTTGACTATGATACTTTTATTGAATGGGTCATTCTCATCATCTCTTATTTCCTGGTCAATCACTGCCGTCTTAAGCCCTGCCTCAATAAGATTTTTTATTTCAGGGTCATCATTTTTTACACCAATAAAAATTGCTCCATTGATAGTCTTATTGTAAAAGACTTCCCTCACTTTTTTATAATCTTTCGGTTTATAAACAGTAATGACAAGAACATTATATCCTAGCTGATTTGCAAAATCGATAACCGCAGTTGTAAAAGGTCCAAAGTAAACATTGTCATAAACCTTATGAATGTCACTATTCCTCTTCAAATCTACAATCACAAGGCCAATCGTCTTAGAGCTTTTTCCTCTCAACATGCGAGCTGAAGCATGAGGAACATAGTTATATTCCTTAATAGCTTTTAACACTTTTTCCTTAGTTTCAGGCGAAACATTGGGATAATTATTTATGACTCTTGACACAGTACTGCGAGACACACCGGCAATCCTAGCAATGTCTTTGCTATTAATCATAACAATTCTCCTCTATTTCTATATTGTTTGTTATAGATTATAGAGTAACTTTTCGCATTTTTCAACAAAAACTCTTAAAATAAATTTCATGAACACGTGTTTACGAGATAATTATATATTACCCCTTACCTAAAAGTCAATATGGTTTTTGTATTTTCACGTATTTTCAAATTGTCAGACATCTTATAACTTGCAAGGGGATAAGAATTTTATCCCCTTGCGTACTCAAACACCTCTGTATATTCGCTCATGAAAATATCTATAGGGAGCACCCAGTAACCTCCATTGTAGTCTATGTCTATGCCTGCAATTTCATAATATCCTCTCCATGGAACCAAAGAACAGTACCAGGCTGTAGGGTTGTTTTTATGGGCGCTCCAGTAATACCTTTCTCCCACGTGTTTTGAGAGTTCTTCAACTATTTCAATCCTCTGTTTGAAAGTTGTCCCTGGAACAAAAAGCCCCCATGCTTCTCCAAAATTTTCGTAATAAAACCGAATAGATTCGTATATTACTCCTTTGTCAGGTTCTGCAGTGAGCAAACACTCATCATCAATACTTCCATGATATCTTCTGCTGTCAAATATAGCAGCATGCCTTATAGCTCCCTGTATATGAAAACCGGGACTTGTCGCAAGTACTATATCTCCAATAGTGAATTTTTCAAAAGAAAGCTTATTTGTATAAACTTCTTTTTTAACTCTCCCCTTAGGCCTTATACCAAAAACCTCTTCATAGTCAATCTCTTTTATAAGTTCATATAAACTCATACTATAGGTTTTTTCTTGCCATTCTTCATCATAAGGTTTAGAAATCATTATTAGATTTCCAATTTTTAAAAAACGGTCATAAAACTTTTCTTTTGGTATAATGCTTCTTTTTTTGATTTCTTCTTTATGCTGAAATTCTAACAAATCGATCTCCTTGTATTCCTTACCCCTGCCCATTTATACATCATCTCCTTTTGTAATAACATAATGTGCCTTATAACCCCGTATGTGCCTGTCCTAAGTTTTTACAAAAAATTATTAGCTTTAACCTATGGATAATATAAAAATAATTAATTCACTTTAAATTGCATTATATGTAAAAAAGGTTTAA
This sequence comes from Caldanaerobacter sp., assembly GCF_049701115.1. NCBI lineage: Bacteria > Bacillati > Bacillota > Clostridia > Thermoanaerobacterales > Thermoanaerobacteraceae > Caldanaerobacter > Caldanaerobacter sp. The sequence goes on from NZ_JBNATX010000004.1 coordinate 64,629, forward strand.
AATTAAAATGTAATCCTTAAAAAATCTGAGGTGGTATAATGCCAGATATAAATATATTTAAGCCAGGCGCTGATATAAAAATAGACGACAAAAAATGTATAGGCTGCAGAAGATGTGTAGAAGTATGTCCTGAAGATGTTTATGAACTTGTAAAAAGAGAAGGAGAAACAAATCCAAATAGAGAATATAAATCTAGTGCACGTTACCCTGAAAGATGCATATTATGTCTATCTTGCTTAGAAATCTGCCCTACCAATGCCATATACATCTTTGATAAACAATAGGAGGTCTTTAAAATGGCTGGTCCACTTTTAGAAGAACAACTTATAAAGCCAAAACATGACTGGAAAGATTTGACTTCAAAAATAGTAAAAAAATTAAAGCTAAAATATGAACCCGTAGGAGTATTCTTGGTGCCATCCTTTCATAAAGAAAGGTATGAAAAGTTTTTTGAAAATATCCCAAGGCCAAACGGTAAATTGACTTACTGCCAGGCGGTTGAAACAGTAAGAGGTTCAACAAACTATTCTGGATTACCTGAACCACCTGATGCTTTAAGGCTTAAGGCAGAAGATTTTATGTGTGCTGCAGGAGCTGCAAATCTTGGACTATACGATTTGCCTGAACCTATTAAAAATGGGGAAAGAGATTTTTTATTAAGAAGATTTTATTCGCTGGAAACATCAAGACTCACAAGAGGAAAAATACCCAGACTAGAACCCGGAAGTGTGTCTGATGTTATCGTATTTAAGCTTTCAAAGGCTCCTGTAGAACCTCAGGTAGTATTAGTTTTCGGTGTACCTGCTCAGATACTTTCTTTGGAAGGGCCTTATTTGATGAAAAAGGGTGGAAGGCTTAATATAGACTTGCTTGGAACCTGCGGAGTATGTTCTGAAATGACAGTATCTCCACTTGTAAATAGAAAAATGAACTTCTCTCTTCTCTGTGGTGGAGCAAGAGCTCATGCATTCCATGACCCAACAGAAATGGGAGCAGGTATACCCGCCGAAGAATTTCCGGACTTGGTAGAGAACCTTCTAAATAGACAAAACATCCCAATGAGACAGACACTGCCTGAAAATTTAAAATAAAAAATCCTGCTTCTGCAGGATTTTTTATTTTTCTTTTTTATAAATTTTAGGAATACCTTCTAAAAATTCTTTTATTTCCTTATAACTTTCCATTTTAAATACTGCTTCTCTCATTCGTGCACTGCCTGGAAGGCCTTTTAAATACCAAGCAATGTGCTTTCTCATCTCTACCACACCTGTTCTTTCACCCTTATACTCAACCATCATAGTAAGATGTCTTATCATAAGGTCTACTTTTTCCTTTATTGTAGGTTCTGGCAAAAGTTCACCCGTTTTAAGATAATGGACAGTCCTTTTAAATATCCAGGGATTCCCTTGTGCCCCTCTCCCAATCATTACGGCATCGCAACCTGTTTCATCAAGCATCCTTTTTGCATCTTCTGGCGTAAATATATCTCCATTGCCTATTACAGGTATCTTTACGCTTTCCTTGACTTTTTTAATTATCTCCCAGTCAGCTTTTCCTGAATAAAACTGTTCTCTTGTCCTCCCGTGTACTGCTACAGCTTTAATGCCTACTCTCTCAGCAATTTGTGCAATCTCTACTGCATTTACATTATTATTGTCCCATCCCTTTCTTATTTTTACAGTTACTGGTTTATATGAGGCCTTTACCACCGCCTCCATCACTTTTTCAGCCAAATTCGGTTTTAACATTAAAGCTGCCCCATCTCCATTTTTTACTATCTTTGGAGTAGGGCATCCCATGTTTATATCAATGATCAATGCTTTGCTTTCATTAAGCCTTCTTGCAATCTCTCCCATAATCTCGGGGTCAGAGCCAAATATCTGAAGGGCTACTTTTTCCCCATCGTCAATATCCAAAAGTGCCTTTGTATTTTCACTTCCATAGTAAAGCCCTTTAGCGCTTACCATTTCAGTATAGGTGAGTCCTGCACCCATTTCCTGACATATCAACCTAAAGGGCTTATCTGTAACTCCTGCCATAGGTGATAAAAATACATTATTCTCTAAAATCACATTTCCTATTTTCAACAGAGCTTCAACTCCTTCAACGAATATTTTCTCCATATATTCTAACATATTTATAGTTGAAATAATAAGGGAGTGGAAAACCACTCCCTTTAGCTTATTTTGTATATTTTGCATATACATATCCAAATCCGCCATTGTAGAGTACCTGATACCATCCGTTGTACTCTCCAACCACTTTAAGCTCCGTTCCGTATGGCACTGCTCCTATCTTTCTCGCATTGATAGAGTTGTTTACTCTTACATTTAGTCCACTCTTAGCAGTGACCTTAACAGCTTTTAGCACAACAACATTTGACGGATTTGGAGTTGCAGCAACGTATTTGCTGTAAATATATCCTGTCTTTCCATTGTAGTCAATCTTATACCAGCCGTTCACTTCTTCAAGCAATGTAACAACTTTACCTGCAGGAAGCACTCCTATTACTTTATTCCCAAGTCCTGCACCTTCTCTTACATTAAGCGCTGATGCCGTAACAATTCCATAATTGTAAACTGGCTGAGAAGGTGTCTGTTGTTCTGTTGGCTGTGACGGTTGTTGACCCTGACTTACCTCTACTTCTTCCTGTACTGGAGTTGTAGAGATATACCAATCGCTCTCAACCACAGGGCTTATCGTGCCGTGCTCCTGTATATATCTTATCATCAAATTTCTTACCTGGCCATCATCTCCATAGGCCTTTGCTGAATCAAACACAATCTCTGGATTTGTTATTCCAGCAGCCTGCATGAATCCACCGCCACCGTTGAACCTGTAGTTATTTATTGCGACAGTAAATACATCATCATCTTTTACAAGTTTGCCATTTACTTTAAGGTTTTTGATTCTGTGTCCTGCCGGCTGTGTCAAATCTATCACATAGCTTGCACCGTACAGCTGGTCGAGGTTGTAATCAGGTATATTGAGTGCCGGATCTTTTGTTATTGGATCATTTGGAGAAGACACTTGTTTGTAATACCTTGCTGACCACTCTAACCAAGCCTTTAATTGCTTTCCTGTCATCTTTATTCCATAGAGGTAGTTCTCATAAACATACACGCCCATTATGTCCTGTATAGTGATGTCTCCTTTTAATATCTTAGCTGAGCTACTCAAAGGTGCGGCAATTGAGAGGTCTGTCTTTGCATAGTATTTCTGCACTTTGTTTATAAGGTCCATTATTGCTGTAGGCTTTATTGTCTGGTCTGTGCCCAAGAAATCGCCTGTTGCAACTCCAATCTTTGTGCCAATGTATTTTAATGTAGCATCATGATATGGCTGTGCCAAGTTTATTATCTCGGGGTCTGCCTGTATTGAATCGTCCATCTTTATTGTAGTGCTCCATTTGTCTGCAATTACCCATTTGCCCTGATCGTTCTTTGTGATATCAAAGTATATCTGTGATACATATTCACCCCACTTGCCAGGCTCTGTAACTATTACAGTCTGTCCTGATGGATTCTTGTAGTCATGCTGCGGTATATTAACATGGGTATGCCCTGCAACTATTGCATCTATTCCATCGACATTCGTTGCCACTGCAATTACCTGGTTTTCTGGTATTATGTCTGTTGGTTTTTCTTCACCAGAGTGCATTGTGACCACTACAATATCTGCACCTGCTTGTCTTAGCTTTGGTACCCATTTCTTAGCTTCATCTACAAGGTCATTGAAGTGAAGTCCTGCATAGTTTTCTTTGTTCTCCCATGCAGGTATCATCTTAGTGGTAAGTCCCAAAATGCCTACTTTTACAGGTCCTTGAGGCGTATTAAATGTTTTGATGTAATAAGCGTCTACATAATTTGTTCCATCATCTTTGTAGGTATTAGCAGAAAGAACATGTATTCCTTCGTTTCTCATATCCTTTATTACTCTGTTTAATACTTCAAGTCCATAGTTAAACTCGTGGTTTCCTAATGTCCAGGTGTCGTATTTCATTGCGCCCATCACTTTTGCAAGAGGATACTCTGTCTTCGTGTCTATCTTGTCATAGTAGTAAGATAATGGTGTACCCTGTATTGTATCTCCATTGTCAACAAGCACTACATATGGATACTTTTCTCTCACCTGTTTTACATAAGTTGAAACTTTTGCCAATCCTCTGTTAGCAGGTTTAGCCGTGTTGTAATCCCATGGGAATATATTGCCGTGTATATCAGATGTAGCAAGAACTGTGATTAATGTACCCTCTTTTGTAGCAGGAGCAATTCTTCCGTCTATTACTGAAGTTATTGTCCCCTGCTCTTTTACTGCTTCAATGAAAGCATCTCTCACAAGTTTGTAAGTGTCAACAAAGCTCTTCTTTACCTCAGGGTCAGTAAATCCTGTAAAACCGTCTCCACCTGTACCCATGAAATTGTTTGTAGCAACAAGGTAGGACTTATTCATGTCTATAGGTGTACCGTCAGATTTTCTCATGTCAAATACTCTGTGCATTGAAGGCCTGGTTGGGTCGTATTTGAAGGAAAGTCCTGCAACCTGTATACCCTTTCCTCCGTCTTGAACTGCCTGTTCAAGAATTGTCTTAATCTGCGCACCTGTCATCTTCATCGTAACTATTGTGTTATCAAAAGGCATTAACTGATACATCATTCCAACGGTTATATCGCCTTTTGGAATGTCAATCCTAAGGCCACCGTTATTGGCAAATCCAAAATCTGCATTGACAGCTTTTCTCGTCACTTCAGCTGCCCAGTTACCAAGCAATGAATCCCCATAGGGTTTTGCGCTCTGCGTCCTTGTCAAATCTATTGCTGCTTTGCCTATAACTTCATTGAATATAGGCCCTACGTCCTGATTTGCCTTGTCAACTATTGCCTGTACCTCAGGGTCAATATACTTGGGATCTATATTAGGTGTTGAATAAATCTTTGTAAGGTCAATATACTGCATGTCACCAGCTGTGACAGTTCCATCTTCATTAATTGTAATCTTCAGGTCAATAATTCCCTTCCCGTAATTTGCACCAACTCCAACTGGAATTCCATTAACCCTTGTAGTAACTATAGTATGAGTATGTCCGCCAAATATAGCATCTACACCTTTCACCTGCTTTGCAAAGTCTATGAGGTTACCACTTACATTGCCAGAGCTATCTTGATATGCTCCCATGTGAGCCAAAACCACAACAATCTTTACACCCTGCTGTCTTAGCTGCTGTGCGAGGTCATTTACAATTGGCACAGGGTCTTTAAAATCTACATTTTGTATAAAAGCTGGCATTATTATAGTGGGGAATTCCTTGTTGTCTACAATACCTATTATTCCAATCTTTACTCCATCTCTTTCAATAACAACATATGGTTTTACATAGCTCACTGGCTTGCCTGTGGTCTTGTCATACACATTTGCAGCAAGAACTGGAATTGTGGAATTCTTCAAAGTAGCATTATTAGTATCAATTACCGATTCAATGCCCCAGTCGTACTCATGGTTGCCAAGAGCCATTGCATCAAATCCGAGGTTTTTCATCATCTCAATGACTGGCTTACCCCTTAATACGTTAGAAAGCGGCGTTCCCTGGAACATATCACCGCCAGATAAAATTACTGTCCTGTCGGGATTTTGTGCCTTTATGTCTTTGATCTGTTTTGCCATTACAGCTGCTATCTGCTGCTTGTACAAAGTGCCATCAGATGTCTTACCATCATTTTGTAGGTAACCGTGGAAGTCTGTTACTTCAATGAAATCGAAGGTCTTGGAGGTTGCAGCAAATGCGATTTGTGGCACTGACGGGAAAATGAGGCTAAAAATCAATAGAGCTGCAACCAGAATGGAAAACAAGCGAGACCTTTGACTAAACATTTACATCCTCCTTTTACCTTTAGAATTGGATTTAGAAAGGGTAAAACCCCCACAGCAATTTTAAGTATAACAGAGGAGTGTTAAATTGAAATTAAACTAGTATTAATTTTGTGTAAATTAAATCATACATCAGATGTCAGACAAGCTTTGATTTAATTATATAAAACACTTCTTTTGCCTTTCAATTTTGATATAGCGCAATTTTGCAAGAACTTTCTGGCCTTTGCTCTTATTTTCTCCCAATTTTATACGTTTTCTCTCTCTTGTAAACATTTTTAAGGGCATTTTGTGCCTTATCACAAAACGCCCTTTTTATATTAATTTTCCTTTTAGCTCAAAGTACCTTTTCTCTATCTCTTCTACTAAATCACTTTCCTCTTCAAGTCCTGTAATAACATTTACAGCCTTTTTTATGCCAAATTGTTCTACATATTCTCTCATTTTAACGGCCTGTGCATCTTCTTTGTAGTCAAATAAAAGCCCAGCAGCAATTCCATAGAGGATAAAGTTTGGCGTAATTCCAACTTCACTGCAAAGCTTTAAAGGTGCAATTAATCTATCTTCTGATGAAAGCTTTCTCAAAGGTTCCCTCCCTACTCTTGTAACCTCATCTTGTAAATATGGATTTTCAAACCTCTTAATCACTTTTTCTGCATAGGCCATAAGAGATTCTTTATCTACATCATATTTTTTAGAAAGAGCAGTAGATATTTCTTCCTGCATTCCTTTCACTATAGCCCTTATGCTCTCATCCTTTATAGCCTCATGAATATACTTATAGCTTTTTAGATATCCCAGATACGCCGTGGTAGCATGAGCTCCATTTAATAAAAATAATTTCCTCTCTATATAAGGCTTCAAATCATCTACTAATTCTACCCCTTCTATTTGGAGGTTTCCTTTAATCTTATTTTTCTCAATATCCCACTCAAAAAACTCCTCTACTGCCACATCCACAGGAAGTTCTTTATCAATTTTAACTGCTGGAACAATCCTATCAACTGCTGTATTGGGAAAACCAACTTTTAAATTGAGGTAAGTAATAAAATCACTGTCCTCTTCTTTTACTACGCTTTCTCTTAAAACGTCAGTAGCAAAAAGAGCATTTTCGCAGGCCATTATGTCAAGAGGTTTTTCATTTTTTTCTTTTCTTGCCTTTAAGTATTTCTTTAATCTTCCACCAATGGAAGAAAGGTTTGAAACACCTACAGAAGTTGTAACCATATCCGCCTCTAAAAAAGCATCAAGTACTTTATCCTCTTCCTCTAGATGCAAAGCCTTGACCTCTTTTACTTCTTCTTTTTCCACAGGCTCTTTCAAAATAATGACATTGTACTTTTTGTACTTATTAATATTATCCACAATTTCTTTCGAAATATCTACAAAGGTAACTTCATATCCGGATTTATTAAGTAAATATCCAATAAATCCTCTCCCTATATTGCCTGCTCCAAAGTGAAGCGCCTTCGGCATCTCATTCATCACCTTTCTCCAGGATTTCTATTATCTCCTGTGGAGTCTTTGCTTTTTTGAGCTTTTCTACGTTCTCTTCGTACTGGCATGTCAAAGCTATCTTTGAAAGAATGTTAAGATGCTCATCTCCTTTACCTGCAATTCCTATCACAATATAGGCCCTGTTGCCATCTCCAAAATCCACCCCATCGGGATACTGAGCTATGACTATCCCCGATTTTTTGATGTATTTGACATATTCAGAAACCCCATGAGGTATAGCTACCCCATTTCCTATATAAGTCGTTATGTCTTCTTCTCTTTTCTTCATACCTTCGATATACTCTTTTTCAACATAGCCGTTTTCAACAAGGAGATTCCCTACCCTTTCAATAGCCTCTATTTTAGACTCTGAAGGAAGGTTTAAAAGTATGTTGTTCTCATTGAGTATATCTCTATCCATGACTTCTCCTCCTATGCTTCATTTAATATTTTTACCAAAGCATTTCTCGCATCTTTTATATCCCCAAGCCTTAAAATCTCACTAAAATTTTTGTCTTCAATCAAAGAAATGCTCACCTTTCCCAACATCTCTAGTATATCACTTCTCTCTGTCTTGCGCGCCAGCATGACTAAAAAAGTATCCACTTCTTCGTAAGCGAACCCTGTGCTTTGAAGTTTCAAAGGGTTTTTCACCTTGTAAACTCCAAGAAAAGGAAGTACCATTTTATCACTTCGAGTGTGCAAAAGAGCAATTCGAGTACCGGGTATAACCACATTGCCCATTGCTTCCCTCTTAAGGAGAAGCTCTTTTATTTCTTCAGCATCTTCAGCAAGCATGGATTTTGACAGGTCTTTCCCAATTAGCTCTATCAGTCTTCCTGTGCTATCAGCTTCTACTTCTTCTATTTTAAAATTTCTCAATATTTCATCTGCTACTTCAAAATTCTCTTCTTCCCTTACTTTAACCTCAAACTGCTTCCCTTTTTCTGCTTTTTTAACACGATTTTGTATATAATCTTTTATTTTCTCTTCATCTTCTTCTATTAAAAAAGGTGATACGATTATTACTTTTGAATCTATATCTTCTAACCGGGCTGTAGAGATTATTAAATCGTACTCTTGATGTTTCTTTTTTAACTCCCAAATAGTACCTATATTTATTTGATCTATCTCTTTAAACTTGTTTTTCAATTTGGCAGAAAGTATTCGGGCAGTTCCAATTCCATTAGGGCAAATTACCAGAACTTTAAGCTTTTTGGCCATTTCCGTTTGCCTTTCAATAGCCGCTCCTATGTGCATTGTAATGTATCCGATCTCTTCTTCTGGTACTATGATGTTGTACTTTGAAAAAACTATTTTACAGGCTCTTTCTACCGCACTGAACAAATCTTTATAATAGTTTTTAATCTCCTCTATCAAAGGATTTGAAGTAACAAGACCCATCCTCAACCTGTAAAAAGCTGGTTCTAGATGCTGTGCTAACCCTAAAAGAAGCTGCTCATCGCAACGTATATTTACATTGAAAATCCTTGAGACTTCCTCTACGACCTCTTTTGACAGCTCCTCCAGAGTAATGCCCAATTCTTCAAACCTATGCTGCTTGTACACATACTTTTTTGGGCTCAAGTGAATAGCTAAATATGCTATTTCTGACTCTGGCAGGTAGAAATCTTCCTCTTCAAGGATTTTTTCAACTTTCTTCATAAAATTGAACTCTTCTGACTGTAATATATCATTTATAAATTCTCTATCAAGTTCAATGGCCTTTCCTTCTTTGCTTCTGTAGATTGAAAGAAGTATATGAACAAACATGCCAAAATAATTTAAATCAGGTAGTTCTTCGTATATGTCTTCTTTAATTTTTTCACATAAACTCTTTACTTTTCTTACTAAATCCTTACCAAAAACTGAATCAAAAAAGGCTTTGAAGGATTTACCTTTTTCTTCATCGTAAATAAACTGCAGCAGGTCTTCCATTGGCGTATAATTGTAAAACAACTCTATAATGGCATTTCTTTTATCAATTTCGCTGCCTTCTACTTTTATCCCATATCCCCTTCTTCTTATAAGCTTAAGCTTTCTCATTTTAAGCCATTCTTCAATTTTATCGAGGTAAAGGCTTATTGTACCTTCAACCACATTAAACTGATAGCTAAAATAGCCAGCTTTAATGGGTTCATCCGAAAGAAGAAGCTGAAGAGTCATCAAAACCTGCCTTTGGTCAGGCGTTAAAAGCCATTGGAGAGGAATGGCGCCCAAAGAACTGTAAACCCTTTTGAGCGCCTCTTCCTCTCCTTCTATAAATATCTTCTTACCCTGTTCCACAATTTTTACCTCAAGATGACTTAAACGCTCGTTTATCAATGCCACTTCTCTTAAAACCGTTCTTTCACTGACATCCATAAGATTGGCAAGATCAGCTATTTCAAATGGTCCTTTTTCTATTAAATTTTTAAGGATAAATTTTTGCCTTACACTCAAATCTTCCATGGCTTTCACCATTAGTTATTTTTAAGGCTTTTTACAAATTCGTCATACACAGTATTGTCAAGGAAATTCTTCACTGTCACAATCTTAGCATGGGGCACCACTTCAGCCGCTCTTTCTGCCAGATTCTCCTGTGTGAATACTACATCCGCTTCTTTTGGTATCTGATTTACAGCTGAGTGCTTGACTTGTATGTCAAAGCCCGCCTCTTTGAGCTTCTTTCTCAAGATAGTTTCTCCCATAGCTGAAGAACCCATACCTGCATCGCAAGCAAAAACTATGAGTTTGGGAAGTGTATCCATCTTCATTTCTGCTTTTGGCATTTCAACTTTTTCACCTTTGCTCTGGGCCTTGAGACCACTTACTATTGAACGGGCAAAGCTCATGCTTTCAGCTGACATGCTCTCTTCGCTTGCCCTCTTTACAATAGGTGAAGCTATCAAGAAGGAAACTAAAGCTCCTACTGTTATACCTGTCAGCACAGGAAGTAATCCGCCTTTTGGTGCCATAGCTATCTCTGCAAATATGCTACCAGGTGAAGGAGTTGCCACAAGTCCTGCTTTTGTGAGAACAAATGTCGCATCTGCAGCCATTCCACCACCTATGACAGCAAGAAGTAATGCAGGGTTCATCAAAACATATGGGAAGTATATCTCATGTATTCCACCAAAGAACTGGATTATTATAGCGCCAGGAGCTGACTGTTTTGCATCCCCCTTCCCAAAAAGCCAATATGCTAAAAGCACTCCCAAACCTGGACCCGGGTCTGTCTCAAGGAGGAAGAATATAGACTTTCCAAATTCTTTTACCTGTGCTACTCCAAGAGGAGCTAATATACCGTGATTTATGGCGTTATTAAGGAAGAGAACTTTCCCAGGTTCAATAAACAATGCTATCAAGGGGAGCAAACCCTTATTTGTAACCCACTGAGCCGCAGCTCCAAGCCCTAGTGAAACAGCGTTCATAACAGGCTCTACAAATAAAAATGCTAAGATTGCCAAAATTCCTCCTAAAATTCCTGCTGAGAAATTATTTACAAGCATTTCAAATCCAGCTGGTACTTTACCTTCTACCGCCTCGTCAAATTTTTTGATTACATAACCTCCCAGTGGTCCCATTATCATAGCACCTATAAACATCGGAACAGAAGAACCTATAGCTACACCAGCTGTGGCAACGGCTCCAACAACTCCACCTCTTACATCGTATACAAGCTTGCCACCTGTATAACCTATCAGTATAGGCAAGAGGTACATTATCATGGGCCCCACTAACTTAGCTAAGTGTTCATTTGGAACCCATCCTGTCGGTATAAAGAATGCTGTGATAAGTCCCCATGCTATAAATGCACCAATATTAGGTATTACCATCCCCGCTAAAAAACCACCCAACCTCTGTAATTTTGTCCTTATACTTCCACCTTTTGTAGTAATCGCATTCACGTTTTGCATACCTTTTCCCTCCTTCTTTCAAAAACTTCTTTAACTATATTGTAATCCCCCTTCTTTTTTTATGCAATTAAAAGAAACTCAGTCTTGTCATTCGTTTTCTATGACAAAACTGAAAAAAGAAAAACCCCAGGAAAATGGGGTTTAGGCTTACTGATTTCACTTATATTGCGGTAAATATTCTTTATTCTGTTCAATTATATCATCAAGTATCTTTTTAGCAATAGTGGCAGATGGTACTAAAGGATGTATTGTCAACGCTTGCAAAGCAGCATAGTAATCTCCTCTTACCCCTGCTTCAATTGTGAGTTCTTCATATGCTTTTACAGCTTGCATCAATCCTCTTATTTTAGGAGACACATGACCAATAGTTATAGGATGAGCACCATTTTTATCAACTACTGCATTTGTTTCTATTACCACATCATCCGGTAAATCTGCAATCGTTCCGTTGTTTTTCACATTAACCACATGTATTTCTTTCTTATCATTATATATTGCACTTATCAAAGAACAAGCAACATCAGAGTAATGAGCCCCTCCACGTTTTTCTAATTGGGGAGGTTTTACGTTTAAATTTGGGTCTTTATATAATTCAAAAAGTTCTTTTTCTAGTTTTTTCACGACTTCTCCTCTTGTCCCTACTGTAGCAGCTTCTTTCTTCTGTTCTTCTAACATCTCATCGGTTAAATAGTAATATCTATGATAGGGACATGGATACATGCCAAGAGATTTTATAAACTCCAGATCCCAAGGTAGCTCTGGAATATTTTTCATACTTAATGATCTAGCTGATTCATACATCTCTATTAATTTTTCAGTTACATCTTCCCCATCTAAATAAATATTTGTTCCCCAGACAAGATGATTAAGCCCAGCAAATTTAATGTAGATTCTCTTTGGATCAACACCCAAAAGATTAGCAACTCCATAGACCATTCCTATGGGCACATTACACACACCTATGGCTTTTACTTTAGTGTATTTTAATATTGTTTCTGTAATTAATCCAGAAGGATTTGTAAAATTGATAAGCCATGCATTGGGGGCAAGTTCTTCTATATCTTTGCAAATATCTAAAATAACCGGAATTGTCCTCTGCGCTTTTGCAAATCCACCGGGTCCTGTAGTCTCCTGCCCTATCACATCGTATTTTAGAGGAATTTTTTCATCTCTAATTCTGGCGTCTATCCCCCCTACTCTAAATTGGGTTATAACAAAATCTGCATTCTTTATTGCTTCGCGTCTATTTAAAGTTAAGTGGATATTTATATCAACACCAGCTTTTTCTATCATTCTCCTTGCAAGGCTACCAACAATCTCCAGTTTCTCTTTCCCCTCTTCTATATCTACTAGATATAAATCTTTCACAGGTAATTCCCCATACCTTTTTATAAACCCTTCAATAAGTTCAGGAGTATAACTAGAACCACCTCCTATAACTGCAATTTTTAAATCTTTTTTATACATTAAAAGCCGCCCCCTTTGTTTGATAAATAATTTTATAAAGCTCAATCATCTCCGTTATTAATTCTTTTGCAAGAATTGCATTCATGAGATGATCCTCAGCATGTACCAAAAGAAGCGTAACCTCCTGTTTTTCTCCTGCCGCCTCTTTATGAATCATGTCTGTCTGTACATGATGAGCTTCTAAAAGTTCTTCACCTGCTTTTTTTAAACATTCTTCTGCTTTTTTAAAATCTCCCTCTTTTGCATATTTTAAGGCTTCAAAGGCATTACTTCTCGCATTACCTGCGCGGGATATAATAGTAAATACAATTTGTTCTAAGTCCATTTTGATGCCTCCTGTCTTTTATTTGTTTTTCAGCGCCTCAATTGCTAAATCCAAAGTTTTAGCCCCATCAATCATTCCATATATGTGAGGCGGAATTACCCTGTAAACTTTATTCTTCTCTTTTGTAAGTTCTGCCACATATTTTTCTTTATATCTTATCTGAGGACCTAATAAAATAACATCATAATCATCAATTATCTTCTCCAAATTATCAGCAGCCTCTGCATTGATGTATAAGTCTTTTATTCCTCTTTTCTCTCCCTCTTTCTTCATCTTCTCCACAAGCAAACTAGTAGACATACCTGCTCCACAGATTAATAGAATCCTCATAAATTTATCCCTCCTTACAAATTTTACAAATCATTTGAAAATTGAGTAATTCACAAGCATTATATTCCTTTCTTTGACAAATTGAATTACATCAGGGTTAGTTAATATTTCCCTTTCTATTCCTCTTTTAACATTATAAGAAGAAATTTTCATCAATTCATCATCTACATATGCAGGATGAGACATTATTTCTGTTATACCATTCTCTAACTTTTCTAAAATAAATAAAAGATTTTCTTTCGTTGCACCTTTATCATAGAAAGTGTAAACAAAATTATCAATCGTTTTTACACCTGCTTCTACTATAATTCTTTTATCTAAAGGAGTAGAACGCACGGGTAAACCATATTTCAGCGCTAAGTCTATAAATACTTTTAAAACCTTTGGATGAGTTTGTACACCATGATGGCTATCCATATGAGTTATGGGAATCCCTAAAGAAAGTGCTTTTTTTATCTGCTCTTCCATTTCCAATCTAATTTCATCTACATCGGCATCATTCAAAGCCTGTCGGTAATCTTTTTTAAAATAGCCTCTCTCATCTACTAAAGTAGGTACTTTTTCAGGACTGCTTAAGGGCTTACCAGCATCCAATGTTATGTGTATTCCAAAACCTAAATTAGGACATAATTCTTTAATTTCTGCTGCCTCATGGGCATAAGGCATATTGCACATTATAGAAGTACTTCTTAAAATACCATTCTTATAACTTTCAACAATTCCCTTATTTACACCTTTTGTAAGGCCAAAATCATCTCCATTTACAATAAGATATTTCACTTTCCTCACTCCTCAATCTTTAAAATATATTGAATAAATTTTACCCAAGATATAACTAGCCCTCTATCTTTTTTACTTCCTCTTCCTTCTTCAACTGCTGTTCTTCTTCATATTTTTTATTATCCCAGAGTCTTAAAAAAGGATAGTAAATTGCTCCTGCTACTGCAAAATTTACAATCTGTAATACTATCGCTTTCCAATCACCTGTAGTAAGAAAACCGCTGATAAGTACAGGAGTAGTCCATGGGATTAGAGCATACGGCCTTGCAACAATATTCAATGCCATCGCAGTATAAGTTATAAGAGCTGCTGCAATAGGAGCCAAAATAAATGGTACAATCATAACAGGGTTCATTACTATCGGCATACCAAAAGTAATAGGTTCATTTATATTGAATATCCCTGGCCCAATGGCAGCTTTTCCAACAGCCCTCAATTGCTGGGATTTTGTTGCAAACAACAACAGTAAAGCTAAAGCAAGTGTCGTCCCTGAGCCACCTATAAAAACAAATATATCAAAAAATTGCTGACACACAATATGCGGCAGAATCTTTTCTCCTGCAATCTTAGCAGCAGAATTTTCTTGAGTAAAAGTAAGAACTATTGGCCCTATTATTCCACCCATTACTGCCGCTCCATGAATACCTACACTCCATAAGAATTGAACTGCTAATATAATTAAAATAACAGCCGGTAATGTAGAACCTAATTTCAATAATGGAATAGCAATCAACACGTTAATAGCTTCCGGTATCGTCAAATGGACAGTTTTTATCAATATCATGTGCACAATCCAAACGGAAGTAATGATTACAGCACCAGGTATTAATGCTGCAAAAGCTCTACCAACAGAAGGAGGAACACCTTCAGGCATGCGGATGACCAAATTTTTTTCTATAAATTTTCTTTGTACTTCAACCGTAAAAATTGCTATTATCATTGCCACAAATAATCCTAAGCTCCCCAGCCACATTGAGGGAATATTGTTATCTTGGGTTAGAGGGATTGATAACATGAATGTAGATAAACTTAAAACACCAGAAGCTATGGGATCGATTTTATAAGTTCCAGCCAACGAATAGGCTATTGTAAAAGAAGCGACCAATCCTATTATTCCAAATGTAGCACTAACTATTTTTAATAAATCTTTTGCATAAGGTTTAATTAAAACTTCAAGAGAAGGTATGGGCGGAAAAGCTATAATTAAGAAGAAAGACCCAATGAGAAGTAATGGCATTGTAGCAACTATTCCATCACGAATCGATTTTAAGTGCCTTTGTTCAGCAAGTCTCCCTGCAACAGGCATAAAGTATTTGTCAAGAAAATTAATAAAAGCCTCCATTTGATCAACTCCCCTTTAGAATATTTTGCAACGTATATTTACGCAAATTTTATGCCAACTAGCTCTCGAATTTAAAAGACAGCTCCTTTTCTGCCTCTTATTCTTCTTTTCCCTATCCTGTTTTAATGTGTATCATATAAAAACGTATTCAATACACATATGTGTATTAAAGTGAATAGATTATTTTCATTATGTTCACACATTCTTCTTCAGAGATATTTATACCGCATCCTTTTTCTAAAATCTTAACTGTATCCTTTACAGTCTTAAATTCATTTGGGTAATCTTTAATGTATTGTTGTGTATCTCTCACATGTGTCAAATCTCTGCCCTCAATAATACGCTCAATTGCACAGGCAATATGAAGAATCAAGCCTATTGTAATATCTTCATTAAGCTTTATACCTCTCGCTATCAAAGCAGAATAAAATTGTTTGAATGAGGAGATATACTTGTCAGCATCTATCCTCACATTTTCTTTTATGACTTCTCTCATATTGTCAATTAAACTCAGATTAGATACGGATTCTATTGCGTTTTTTAATACGGACAACTTGTTTTTGTCAAAAACATCAGAGGTAGAGATGTACAATACAGTTTCATCTTCTGGATCTATGGCACTTACCACTGCCAAAACATTCTTTTCTTCTTTTATATTGAGAATTTTTTTCTTAAACTCTTTTTTGTTTTCAATTTCTATTGGAATTATATCTATATCTTTCTCTTTCAAGTTGAGTTCTCTCTCTAATATTGATTTAAGTTTAATTGCCGTACCTTCTCCTGTTATACAAGCCGTTATGATCACATTCCTTTTGAAAGAATTTTCAAACCTGACACTTTCTCTATAAATCCTCCCTACATAAGGGCTCAAATTCACCACTGCATCATATACCTCTTCTAAAGAAGCATTCAACAAGGCTTTCCTTGCTCCTTCTAATACCATAGGCGTAGAAACCATTTCAACAGTTTTTACCGGAATCCCTGTCTTTTCATATATCATATCGCCAAAAAATACCAGTGACCCCATATCGACAAGAAGTAATACTCCCTTGCCTCTATCTATTCTTTTTACAATGTTTGTTAAATTATTTAACGCAACTTCCGGCTTTTGATCAAGGGGCATGTTATATCCGATCACATAACTTTCCCCCAAAAGCCTATTAGCCACTTCTGCAATTGATGTAGCAGCTGCTTCTCCATGCATTGCAACCACAATTCCCACTCTTTCATCCCTTTTCTTTGTTTCTTCTTCGAGGCAGAGAAACATCGTAATAAAACCTGCTTCATCTTCAGGCACAACTATGTTGAATTCTTTTTCAATTTCTTCTTTTAATACTTTAGCTATTTCAAACTCCTTTGGATATACCGTTTTTATATGTTCTAATTGATGGTTTACGATATCTTTGCCTTCCAATATCCTCTCAATAGAACTTGCGACATGCATAGAAAGCCCGTACAAAGTTTTATCGCTAAATTCTTTCTGCAATTTTTTGCTGGCGTAATTTAGAAAATTTTGTATCAGGTCTACTACTTTCTTGTCCACTACCTTGTACAGCTCTTCTAAGTTGCTTTTTTCTAAATTCAAAAGATATCTTTTTAAATAAGTGTCAATATCAATACTCATAATAAGCTTAATATCCTCTTCACTCAAACCCTTCTGCTCAAGAATCTTCCTTTTCTCTTCCAAAGCTTCATAAAAATTAAAAATTTGATTGCTTCTCTGAACGATCTGCACCATATCATCGGCAGAAAACCTTATTATCTCTCCTGTAATGAATTTATCAATCTCTTCTCTTTTTTCCCTATACTTTAGAAAACCCTTTCTTACATACTCAGGCAAATCTTCTGTATGGACACATACGTTTTCATCCCTTTTCATCATATATCCCAGATACGCTTTAGCTATCGCAAGCTTTATATCACTTTTTAATTGTCCCACATTATTTGGACAATCGTAAAGCAATAAGGCTTTTAAAGCATTAGAAGTAATCATTATATCTGTTTTGATAATAGCAGCTTCAGCTTTGAAAAAACTTTTAATAAGTTCAAACCTTTCTTCATACGTTCTCTCTGCCAAACTCGGGAGCTTAATTATCATTGGAATTCGCCTTATGAAAGTTTTAAGGAGCGCAGACTCAATATCTTCCGTGGTAGCACATATTATCAAAATATTTGCCTTATGCTCTACATCAGATTCGCCAAGTCTTCTGTACAATCCTTTATCGATAAGATAAAAAAGCATTTCTTGCCCCTCTGGAGGTAATCTGTGAACTTCATCCAAAAACAAAATCCCCCCATCAGCCTTTTCCACAAGGCCGACTTTGTCGCTGTCTGCACCGGTATAGGCACCCTTTTTTACTCCAAACAAATGAGCCATCAAAAGCTGAGGATTACTGGCATAATCTGCACAGTTAAAAGTCACAAAAGGAGCATTTTTCTTTATACGCCCAATTTCTTTTGCAAAGTTGTACATAACTTCTGCAAACATAGACTTACCTGTTCCAGTTTCTCCAAGCAAAAGAGTATGGAGTCCATGAGGAGGATAAATTATGGCAGCTTTGGCTTGCTGTACAGCATTTTTGAGGCTTAACTCAGCACCTATTATTTCACTAAAAGCATCTTTTAACCTTAAAATGGTACTATCAGAGACAAAATTTATTTCCTTAACTTTATACAATACAGGTTTGCCCTCCACTTTTATCAATTTACCCTCTTTGAAAAGAGCATTTAAATCACTGGAAGCATTACTTCTTTGAATTTTTAACGCTTGTGCCACTTCTATAGCAGAAACTCCCCATATTTCTCCTTTATCTTTAAACTGTTTTTTGCAGACTTCTTGAACATAATTATAGACTTTATCAATTCTTTTCATAAGTACACCCTTCCCCTTTTTGTTCTATTTTATCATAAAACACAATAATAATACACATTAAAACTCTCTTTTTGATAAATTTAAAGGGCGTATTGCCCTTATATACTGTTGACAAAACCCATATTAATTTAAGTGGCATTTTGTGTTAATGCTCCGGAGTTGCAAAGCGACTAAACTAAGGCTCACTTTTCGAGCTCCGGCGGGGTGCCGGCCAATTCGCCATACGGCTCAGGTGGCCGCTCGCTTTGCTCGCCCCGCCTTCGCTTCTCAAGCTCGCCAA